>DSAV01000186.1 GCA_011046295.1 Deltaproteobacteria bacterium
ATAAATATTCTCGCCGGACGAAATAATCATCTCCACTTTTCTACCTACAATATAAATAAAACCGTCATCATCGCGCATCCCCATATCGCCGGTATGGAACCAGTTGTTTTTCAAAGCGGAAACAATAGTGCCCCCTTTGCGCCAGTATCCGGTAAAAATATTGGGGCCCTGCACGATAATTTCACCAGGTTCTTTTGAAGGCAGATTCCTTCCCTGTTCATCAACAATACGCAAATTTACGTGAAAGACTTCCTTGCCGACTGAGCCGGCTTTGGTGATGGAATCCTCCAAATCGAGAGAAGTCAACCGCCCTGTCTCCGTCAAAGCGTAGCCCTGAACAAAACCAATGCTTTTCTCCTGCTGGTATTTTTTAATTACCGGCAGGGGAATCGGCGCGCCACCGGAAATAAAAAAGCGCACATGCGACAAGTCAGCATCCTTCCATTCGGGCACCTCGGCCATCATCTGAAACATCACCGGTACGGCAAACATATAATTTATTTTTTCCCGGCAGATGGTTTTGAGCACATCGGAAGCGTTATAAAAACTGCTGATAACCAAGCTTCCTCCGGCATAGACAATCGGCGTTACGGAAGCGGCCAGCGCGCCGATATGAAAAAGCGGCGCGACCACGAGCGACTTGTAAGAGCGGTCAACCCCGTAGCCCAAAAGTGAATGAATCGCTCCGAACAAGATATTCTGATGAGTTAATACCGCGCCCTTGGGATCACCTGTTGTGCCGGAAGTATACATGATAAAAAGCGGATCCGGCAAATCAACCTCCGCCGTATGCAACACTCCTCTTTCGGATACGGAATCGACAAAATCAATCAACTTTCTGTCCCCTTCGACCAAATCACGGCCGTGACCAATATACTGTTTTACGGAAAGCGATGATTTTCTAATTTCTTGCACTTTATCCGCAAATTCCGCGGAATAAATCAGCACCGCCGGTTCGGAATCCTTTAAAATATAGACAAGCTCGGGAACGGCCAGACGGAAATTGAGCGGCACCATAATCGTGCCCGTTTTAGCGCAGGCAAAAAATAATTCCAGAAACTCGGAGCAATTAGACATCAGAAGGGCTACGCGGTCTCCCTTGGCAATCCCCAAATCATTCAGCGCATGGGCGGTTTTATTAACCTGCTCATTGAAGTGGCGGTTCGACAGCGTTTTGTTGTTTTCCGCAAGGAAAGGCTTATTCGGATGAATTATTGCTCGCTTTGTTATCCATTCACCAATATTCAATTTTATATTCTCCTTAATCACCACGTCCGGAAAAAACCAGACAAGCATAGGTTCCGCCAAAGGAAATGCCGGAAAGCAGAGCATTTTTAATATTTACTTTTCTCTGTTCGCTTATAACATATTTTAAAGGAAATGCGGGCTTAATCAAACCTACCGTTGGAGGCAGCAGTTTTTCCTTTATTGATAATGCCAGCGCGCAGGCGCGCAGGCCGCCGCCGGAAAAACTTTCGCCCAAGGCGCCTTTTATTGCCGTTATAGAGGGTTTATTTCTGTTCTCCGTAAATAATTTTTCATAAGCTTGAGCTTCAGCAGCGTCTAAATCTTTGCCGCCGTTGGCCGCGGCGTAAACAGCGTCTATCTCGGCAGCAGTAACTTCCGAATTTTTTAAAGCGCGGGTAACTGCTTTTTCAACTCCCGCGGATTCACGCGGCCACTGTGTAGGACCACAAATGGATGATCCTAGGCCAAAACCTTTGATTTCACAGTAATAATCACTGCCGCGCTGCTTCACTGATTCCATACTTTCCAAACACACTATGCCGCAGCCTTCTCCGGCAACAAATCCGTTGCGCGTCTCATCAAAGGGCATGCTGCCTTCCGTGCCACCTCCCGCAGGAGATAACGCATGAAAGCGGGCAAGCGATTCATAGTAAAATTTTGACAGGATATCCACTCCACCAGCCAGAATGAAATCCGCCGTGCCGCGGCGAATTTCCGCGGCAGCATAAGAAATAGCAATTTCCGCCGAAACAGCATAATGCGTAACCGTTGTGTTCACGCCACGAAAACCCAACTCTATCGAAGCATGTCCGGCAGGCGCGTTCATTACCGTATTGGGAACCAAAATAGGATTTACCGCCGCCGGCCCCTGCGCCAGCAGATTTTCGGCAAATTGCAACGTCACATCCGTCGCGCCGAAAGCGGTGCCCAGAATAATACCGATACGGTCTCTGTTCTCTACAGTAACTTGTATTTTCGCATCTTCCAGCGCGAGACGCGCCGCGGCTACCGCCATGGGCGATATTTTATCCATCCGTCGCAGATTTTTTACAGAAATAAAATCTCGCGGTGAAAAGTTCGTCACTTCCGCGCCGAGATGTGAGGTAAAATCTTTAGTATCAAATGCTTTTATCTCACCAATACCGCATTCGCCGCCAAAAAGCCGCTGGCAAAACTCATCTTTCCCGACACCCAAAGGCGTAACCATACCCAGCCCGCTGACCACAACCCGCTTTTTCATGTCCCACTTTGATTTTTCAACCATTTCGCGCGCCTCTTTCAGAATATTTGCCGAAGATAACCGTGGTGTTATTGCCGCCAAAGGCAAACGAATTGGAAAGCACCGCGCGCAAATTTGCTTTGCGCGCTCCTTCAGTAACGTAATCAAGGTCACATTGCGGATCCTGTTTTGAATAATTGATTGTGGGAGGAATAAAGCCATTTTGCAGCGCCAGCACGCTGACGATACCTTCCAGGGCGCCGGCCGCGCCCAGAGTATGCGCGTGCATGGACTTTGTGGAACTTACGGGAATTTTATACGCGCGACGGCCGAACACTTCTTTTATTGCCTTTGTCTCTGTCAGATCATTAACCGGTGTGGCAGTGCCGTGCGCGTTGATGTAATCAATATCGTCAAGAGAAAGATCAGCGTCTTTTAAAGCGGCCTGCATAGAACGAACAGCGCCCGAAGCTTTTTCATCCGGGGCGGTCATATGAAAAGAATCGCAGGAAATGCCATAACCCAAAATTTCGGCGTAAATTTTTGCCCCGCGCGCCAGCGCTTCGCCTAAAGGCTCCAGCACCATTATCGCCGCCGCCTCGCCCAGAGAAAGCCCGGCCCGGTCGCGGTCAAAGGGACGGCAGACATCCGGTTCCACGGATTGCAGGGCGTTGAAGGCCGCGTAGGTGATGCGACACATTGGTTCCACGCCGCCGGCCAGCATAATCGACGCGTGATTGCTAACAATCAAGTCCCTTGCGTAGCCCAGAGCCGTGCCGCCAGCGGAGCAGGCAGTCATAAATGTTGTTTTGGGGCCGGCTAAACCAAACGAGGAGGCAATCCGGTCGGCGGAAGAAGCGCAATAAATACTGGAGAGCGCGGAAAACCTGGAGCGGGAAGCACCCTTATTCAGTAAATTGCCGTAAAAATTTTCTGCCTCAAAAAGACCGCCGGAACCGCCGCCAATGGCCACTCCCATTTCTTCCTGTAATTCCATAGGCAAAGGGTACAGCCCCGCATCTCGTAGCGCTTCCAACACGGCGGAAAAAGAAAGCTGATCGGCGCGCGACATTCTTTTTAATGAATATTGGCTGGGTATGTAGTCGCGTGGGGAAAAATCTTTTATCTGTCCGCCGTTTTTTGTGCGAAATTCTCTCGTGTCAAAAAGATCCAGCGGCCCAATACCGCAAATGCCGTCCTGAAGCGCCTGTTTAAAATCGGCAACATTTCCGGCAACGGCGTTTATTGTTCCCATGCCGGTAACAACAATACGTTTTCTTTCCTTCATAGCACAGACGATTGTAATTTATAATTTTAAATTTCCCGCAGGCAGGAGAACATTAAAACCAGCGCCCCGAAATGTCAAGCGTTTTACCCTTCGTATTACTTTAATTTTTTTTCACTATTCGTTAGAAAATTGGTCAATCACTTTCCGCGGCATAAAAAAACAAAAAGAGGCGGGGAACAACCTCAAGTGGCTATCTCCCGCCTCTAAAAATTTCAAAAAAGATACTTATACGAAACCCAATTCCTTTTTCAGCCGTATAAAATCATGGGAACAAAAAGAACCAGCTGGGGAAACGAGGTAAAAATCAGCACACCGATGATCTGTATAATTAGAAAAGGCAAAACCCCCCGGTAAATATGTCCCCACCTTATACCTTCTATTTTCATCCCGGCCAGATAGAAGAGAGCGTATCCGAAGGGAGGTATCAGGAAGGATATCTGCAGGTACATGGCCATCATGATGACGAACCAGACCATGTCAAATCCCATCAGGCGGGCAATGGGCAAAAATATCGGGAAGGTCAGGAAAATGAGGCCGACCCAGTCAACAAAGCATCCCAGAATGACCAGCGAAATC
The DNA here is from genome assembly GCA_011046295.1 of Deltaproteobacteria bacterium. Lineage (GTDB taxonomy): Bacteria > Desulfobacterota > Syntrophia > Syntrophales > Smithellaceae > UBA4810. The sequence continues at coordinate 4,332 of DSAV01000186.1, forward strand.
ATCATTATGAAGAACAGCCCCCACTTGCCTAAGCCAATAGACGTCAATGTTTCAACAACTGCTTTTCCTCCGCCCATCCCTAAAAAGATGCCCGTAAAACAAGACGCGCCAACCATTATAATCATGACCATCGTGCTTGCCTTGGCGGTCTGGTAAAGGGTGGCCAGAAAATTCTGCCAGGTAAAGCGCCGGTACATTAAAACCAAAATAAATGCCACAGTAGCGCCAAGTCCGGCGGCCTGCGTGGGGGAGGCATAACCGAAAAATATCGCCGCAATCACACCGATAATGAGCGCCAGAGGCAACAAGGAATAAATAACAAAATCCATCAACCTGTCGCCAAAAGACATCATCGCCATTTCATCTGCAGGAATGGGGGGTCCCAGCTCAGGATGCAGGCCGCAGCGCACGCGGACATACAGCATATAAAGCACGCCGATAAAAAAGCCGGGAACAACAGCCGCCGCCAGAACATGAGTTATCGGCAAGCCCGCGTTATCGCCCATGACAAGAAGCATAATACTGGGAGGTATCATGATTCCCAGCGTTCCGCCCGCGGCGACAATACCCATGGCCAATTCTTTCTGGTAACCGTAACGCAGCAGCATCGGCCCGGTTAAAAGACCCACCGTCACAACGGACGCGCCAACGATACCGATACTGGCGGCCAGAACAATACAGACGGCCAAGACAGCAATGCCCAGACCGCCGCGAATAGAACCAATAAAATAGCGTAAAGACTCAAACAGCCGGTCGGCAATGCCGGACAGAGTCAACAGATTCCCCATAAAGATAAATAATGCAATCGCTACATAAGTGAAGTTGCTCATAATGCCGACAAAAATTCTGTCCATAAAAGTGGCAAAAAAACCGGGGCCCAGCATAAAGAAACCAAATATGGTTCCCACGCCTCCCAGAACAAACGCCAGGGGATGTCCGAGAAAGAAAAATATTATAACAGCCAGAACCATTAAAAGAGCAATTGCCGTCAAACTCATTCGAACACCTCCTCGGATAATTCTGATAATATACGAATAGTCACGAAAGACTTTATTAGCTCCGATATACCCTGCAAAATCAAAAGCAGCGCGGCCAACGGCATGGTAAATTTAATGGGATATAAAACGGGACTCCAAAGGCTCCAGGATGTTTCGGCCACTGTCCACGAGGAATAAAAGTATACCCAGCCGTAATATATCCAAACAAACATGAAGGGGAAAAACAATAAAATGTAACAAATTATGGAAATAATCGCCTGGGCTTTTTGCGGCAGGATGCTGGTAAAAAGGTCAATGCGCACATGGGAACCGTAGAGCAACCCATAACCGGCGCACAACATGAAATAAGCGCCAAAAATAAAATTAGTGGATTCAAACGTCCAGATTCTCGGCATGTTTATTATCATTCTCGAGACAAATTCAATAATAACGATCAAGGTCAAAGGCACAACCAGCCAACAGAATATTCTTCCCGACCATTCGCTTATATTGTCGAGGCCATTCGATATTTTAACTAACAAGTCCATCCCCATTTTGCACCCCTCATTAATGATGTGTTTGCCGCGGTTTTTCAAACCGCGGCAAACCATTATCTGAAAACTATTATTTTAAATTAGGCAACTTAGGAAATCTCGAGGGATTCCTTCCCTGACCATAGGGAACAGCGTACTCGCGCGCAGGCTGAAAATCCTTCAGATATTGGAATATAGAAGTGATTATTTTATCGTAATCCGGATTCTTTTTTGCCTCCGCTTCATAATGTTCCCATACCCACGCTTCAATCTGCGCCAATTCCTTGTCGGAAAATCTGGTTACCTGAACTCCCGCATCTTCAAACGCTTTCAGCGCGGTAATCGCGTCCCATTCCGCCAAAGAACCCATTACAAGAACATTTTCCATGGCGGCAATTTCGATAATTTTTTTCAAGTCGGGTGGCAAACTGTTCCAGGCGTCTTTATTAATCATAGCTCCTCCGACACTCGCTGGCTGATTCCATCCGGGGCCAATATTAAACTTTGTAACCTGCGCCAGGCCGATACTCAAATCGATTTGCGGAGTGTTGAAGGCCGCGGCATCGATAGCGCCGGTGGCCAATGCCTGGGCAATTTCCGCCGGCGCGGTCATCACCGGCGTCCCTCCGGCCTTAGCCACAACGTAACCGGATGCTCTGCCGGATATTCTGATTGTTTTTCCTTTAATGTCCGCCAGGCTTCTGATAGGCGTGCGTGAGCGTATTCCTGATGCCACAGTTGTAGTTCCCGTCATAAAATAAACCATGTTATATTGGCCATACATGTAATTGTATATCTCTCGGCCACCGCCGTAAAGATACCAGTTAACTACATCATACTGGGCAAGCGCCATGGGCACTGAACCTAACAGATCAAACGCGGAGTTTTTCCCCTGCCAATAACCGGGATAATCCGCTCCCATTTCCGCGGCGCCCTTGGAAACTGTATCAAACACGGCCATTGTGGAAACTATTTCCCCCGCCGGGTGCACGGTAATCTGCAGGCGTCCGCCGCTGAGCTCATAGACATTTTTCGCAAAACGCCTTTCACTTTGAGAAATTGCCGAATAAGCCGGCCAGCAGGAAACCATCCGCCACTTAATGGTCTGGGCCACGGCCGGAACGGCAAACATCACCATAATGATGGTAATTGCCACTACTTTAAAACTTTTTTTCACTTCAATACATCTCCTTACTACTTAATTGTTTATTACCTGGTCAAATTTCTTACTTGACCCTACGTTTTAATTTTACCAAAAACTGCATTGTTTCATAATCAATATCCAAACTTACTTTAATTTAGGCAATTTTGGGTATTTTGCCGGATTACGTCCATGGGAGTACGGTTCCTGATATTTACGCGCTATACTGTAATTTTTCATGTACTGAAAAATGGAAGTGGCAACCTTTTCAAAGTCGGGGTTTTTCTTGGCTTCCGCTTCAATAAATTCCCAGACCCATGCTTCTATTTGAGCCAATTCTTTATCGGAAAATTTGGTAACTACCGTGCCTTTTTCCTGAAACTCATTGAGTGCGTCAATGGTGTCCCATTCAGAAAGAGAACTAAAAAAAGTAATACTGTCCATCGTGGCAACTTCAATAATTTTCTTTAAATCAGGCGGCAGTGTATCCCAGGCATCCTTGTTAATCATCAAGCCTCCAACACCCGAAGGAATATTCCAGCCAGGACCAATGTTATATTTTGTGACCTCCCCTAAACCAAGGCTTAAATCAACTTTAGGAGCGTTGAAACTTGCGGCATCGATCTGTCCTTGCGCCAGCGCCTGGGCAATTTGTGCCGGATCTGTCATCACCGGGGTGGCCCCGGCTTTCACCATGACATAACCTGCCGCTCTTCCAGACACTCTGATTTTTAGCCCTTTAAGATCCGCCAACGTTCTAATAGGCTTGATTGATCGTATTCCCGACCCGACTGATGCAACACTATGCATATAATAAATCAAATTATATTTACCGTACATTTCATTAAACAACTCCCGCCCGCCGCCATGAATGTACCAGTTAATCACGTCGTACTGGGAAAACGCCATGGGTACTGTTCCCAGCAGGTCAAACACAGAGTTCTTGCCCTGCCAGTAGCCGGGATAATCGATGCCCATCTCCGCGGCGCCTTTGGAAACCGTGTCAAAAACAGCCATCGTGGGAACAAGCTCTCCTGCTGCATGTCCTGTAATCTGCAGGCGCCCACCGCTAAGTTCGAAAATATTTTTGATAAGGCGCTTTTCGACCTGAGCAAAAGCTGTATACGCCGGCCAGACGGAAACCAATCGCCACTTATACACGGTTTGGGCCGCAGCAGAGGCGGTAAATATCATCGTTACAGCTGAAAAAACTGCAAGCACAAATATAAATCTAATTATATTGACTTTTTTCATGCCTATATCCCCCCTCTTC
>DSAV01000180.1 GCA_011046295.1 Deltaproteobacteria bacterium
AATATTAAAAGAGGACATCGGCAAAAGTTAAAGCAGGGACTTTGGCCCCAAATGGCTCCTCTTGGCTACCTCAATAACAGAGAAACAAAACAGATTTATGTTGACGAAGAAAAGGCGAAGTTTATCAAAAAGGCATTTGAGACCTATACCACTGGAAAATATACACTTAAAGAACTCCGGAAGATTATCAATGGACTTGGTTTACGCGGGCGGCGAGATAGAATGCTTTCCACTTCAAATTATCAATATCTTTTACAAAATCCGTTTTATTACGGATTGATAAGGTATAACGACGAATATTTTGAAGGAAAGCACGAACCGATTATTTCAAAGAAACTTTTTGACAGAGTGCAAGAAGTGATGAAGCAAAAGAGCAAACCGCAAAAAGCGGACAAGATGAAATTTTTTCTTTATCGCGGATTATTCAAATGCGGGGAGTGTGGCTATACCATAACCGCTGACAAAAAGATAAAGCCAAGCGGGAAATCATACACTTACTACTATTGCACTAAGAAAAACCCAAGCCACAAATGTAGCCAAAATGTTTTTACCAGAGAAGAAAAAATTTCATCTCAAATTAACGAAGCAATACAAAAAGTTTCTTTGCCTGATGATTGGGCTGAAAAAATGCTGAATGAGCTTGAAAAAGAGAAAAATGAGAAAGCCCAATCATCGCACTTTTTTGCTCAAAAGATAGAAAGCGAAATTAAGGAAATTGACGAGAAACTGGAAAAGCTGATGAACGCCTATCTCGAAAACGCCTTAAACCTTGCCGAATACCGAGAAGCCAAAAACAAACTCGTCAATCAAAAGCAAGTTTTGAAAGACAAACTGAACGCTTTTGAGCAAAAAAGCAATAATCGGTTCGAACTCGCCGCCAAATTCATAAATACCGTAAAACAAGCCGAAATTATTGCTTTGCAAGAAAATCCCGAACAGGGTCGGGATTTTCTAAAAAAGATTGGTTCGAACTTCCGTTTGAGCAGGCAGAAATTGTTTTTGGATTTCAAAAATCCCTTCAAAATCACGGCGGAAGCTGAGCCCGAGCGAAGCGAGGGCGAGGCAACAACCCTCAAAAACGCTGAAATTGTAAACTGGCGGAGAGAGGGGGATTCGAACCCCCGTGAGAGCTTTTGGCCCCCAAATCGATTTCGAGTCGATCCCGTTACGACCACTTCGGTATCTCTCCGCTATTTCTTACCTTGCCGACGCGGGCGCGGATGTTACTCTCTTTTGGCGAAAAAATCTACTCAAAATTTCCCCGCATTGTTCGCTCAGAATTCCTGCGGTTATGTCCACCTGATGATTAAGCCGTTCATCCTTGAGGATATTGTATAGAGAAACAACCGCGCCGTTTTTCGGGTCACGCGCGCCGAAAACGACCCGGGATAAACGAACCTGAATAATAGCGCCGGCGCACATAACGCAGGGCTCCAGTGTCACATAAAGCGACGCATTTGTAAGGCGATAGTTGCCTATGACTTCGGCCGCTTTTCGCAATGCCAGCATTTCCGCGTGGGCCGAAGGATCATTATTCATAATCGGGGAATTATGGGCGCTCGCTAAAATTACTCCATTACTTACCACAACTGCGCCTACCGGTACTTCATCCGCGTCGAAAGCTTTACGCGCTTCGTCCAACGCCAGGTTCATATACTCTTCATCTGTTTTCATGTTATTGTTTTTCACAAAACACTCACCCTCGCAAAACGGAATTTAGCATTTCATGATTGCAAAGTGACAAATTCCTAAGTTATTGTTATCATATTGTTGATTTTGTGGCAAATGCCGTATATGATTCAAATTGCAGGCGATATGCGCGCCGTTTATTTTGTTTAATTCGGGGTGAGTATTAACGGGAAAAAAGATATGGGATCCAAAAAAGCCATATTATTGCCAGTTGTCGTATCGTTCGTCATACACATTTCGCTAATCACGGTGACGGGAGTGGTTGATTTGCGCCAAAGCGTCCGGGATGTGGAAATATTAAGCGTTAGCATAGAAGAGATTTACCCCGAAGCAACTCTTGATGAAGCTGAAGAAGAATTCGAGGAGAAAAGCTCTTACAGCGACGAAGAGGACAAAGAGAAAGTTGCTATTGACGACGGCTGGCGGGAAGACACGGTAGAGCTGGGTAGTCTTGATGTAAAGTACGCCGAGTACCTGAAAAGCGTCAAAAGAAAAATTTTAATAATTTGGCAATACCCCCCGAAGGCGTATGAGCGCAATGAAGAAGGAAACGTCACTGTAAGATTGTCCGTTGATGCCGACGGTACGCTGGCCAGAACAATTCTCCTTTCTTCTTCCGGTTCGCTTGTTCTGGACAGCTCTACGCTGAATGTAGTCAAGGCAGCCGCGCCCTATGACCCTTTGCCCGGGTATTATAATTTATCCCGCTTACACATTATCGCGTCTTTTCGCTACCGCATCAGAAGCTGATGATTACGGAAATGTTCGGGTTTCTTCTTTGGGGAAAATCACACAGGAATATTTATGAAACAGGCATTTAAAAATACAGTTGCAGCTTTTTTGCTGGCGCTTGTCGCTTTTTTTACGGCTTTTTCCCCGGCCATATCACCTGCCCGGGAAGTCACGGACGAAACGGGGCGCAAGGTAAGGATAGCGCCGTTCCCGCAGCGCATAGTATCACTCGCACCCGGCATCACGGAAACACTTTACGCGCTTGAGCTTGAAGACAACATAGCCGGAGTGACGACATTTTGTGATTGGCCGAAACACGCGAAGGATAAGGAGAAAGTTGGCGGATTTACCAATCCTTCCATTGAAAAAATCGTTTCTTTAAACCCGGATTTGATTCTTGCCACAGCTGATGGCAACAGAAAAGATACGGTGTATAAGCTCGAAAGACTCGGATTGCCTGTTTATGTCATAAATCCATCAGATTCCCGCGGCATAATGGAAAGTATTTTGCGCATTGGTGAAATTACAGACAGAAGACAACAAGCGGACGCATTGACTACTGATTTGCAAAAACGCTTGAATTATATTGCCGGGCAAACAAAATCAAAAAATAAACCGCGCGTTTTTTTTCAACTTGGCCTGGAGCCGGTAATCAGCGCGGGCGCGGGAACCTTAATCAATGAGGCAATCGAAATGGCCGGCGGCGTTAACATCGCCAGGCTCAGCGCCACCCGCTATCCTCGCTACAGTGCGGAAGGCATCATGGCCGGCAAGCCGGATATAATTCTTTTTGCGCCCATGACCGGTAACAAGGAGCTTGCGGCGGTAAAAAATTTATGGAAAAAAATTGACGAGATACCGGCGATAAAAAATGGCAGAATTTATCCCATTGATATTGATTTAATCAGCCGGGCATCTCCGCGTATCGTCGACGCGATAGAGCAAATGGCGCTGATTTTTCATCCGGAAATAAAAATAGGAAAGTAGACTGAAGGTGAAGCCCCGTTATAGCGGGGCGAAATCCCGCGAATTGCCGGACTGAAGATGTAACACTGAACCTCTTAAATATCAGTTTTTATCTCATCCATATTCATGTTCATTTCTTCCAGCGCGTCTCTTATTTCCATTTGCCTGCCCAAAGGAAGAGACTCTATTTCATTTTTGAGTTTTTTAATGTCTGATATCTTTGATTCCAGCGCGCCGATTACATTATTCCAGTCAACACTCAAATATTCAACCGCTGGTTTCTTTATTTCTTTAACTTCCGCTTTTGGCTTCAGCAATATTTCCTCCTGGTAATCGGGAATCGTCACATCAAAGCCCAGTTTTTCTCTCACCAGTGCGGCCAGAGTTTCTTGCGCGGAATATTCCCCGTGGACTAAAAAAACCGGCATTTTTTTGTTGGTAAAATTCCTGAGCCAATCTAAAAGCTGGGTTTGTCCGGCATGCGCGGAAAAACCGCCGATAGTCCAAATTTTTGCTTTTACCGCGATGTCATCGTTAAAGATGCGTATTTTTTTGACGCCTTCAACAATACGGCGTCCTGGCGTGCCTTGGGCCTGATAGCCCACAAACACGATGCTTGCTCCGGGGCGCCATAAGTTATGCCGCAGGTGATGCTTTATCCTGCCGGCGTTACACATGCCGCTGGCCGAAATGACTATTGCCGAACCTTTCATTTCGTTAATTTGCATGGACTGCTCGGTGCTTAACGAAAACTGAAGCTGCGGTAGATTCAAAGGGTCATCTCCGCTTTTGATAATGCGGCGAGTGTCTTTGTCCATGTATGAATGATAGAGGCGGAATATTTCCGTTGCTTTTATTGCCAGAGGGCTGTCGAGATATACAGGCAAGTCTTTGGGTAGTCTCCCCTGTTCATTGAGTAAATATAATGAATAGAGCATTTCCTGCGTTCTTTCCACAGCGAAAGCGGGGATAATTATTTTTTCTCCCCGTGAATAGCTGTAGTCAATTGCATCGAACAATTCTTCCAGGCTTTCCTCTTCGCCTTTGTGATTGCGGTCGCCGTAAGTCGATTCGATAAAGAGAAAATCCGCCTGGTCTATCGTCTTAGGATCTTCCACCATTAGCTGATGCCTTCTTCCGATATCACCGGTAAAGACCAGTTTGCTAGTTGTGCCATTTTCTTCAATGAATATTTCCACAATCGCCGCTCCCAGGATATGGCCTGCGTCCTGAAAGTTGACTGTTATTCCATCGGCGGGGCTGAATGACTGGTTATAAGTTTTCTGCTTTATTAATTGAGCGACGGCTTCGGCATCTTTTTTAGTGTAAAGAGGTGAAACATCGGAGGCGTTGCCGCGGCGCTGCAATCTTTTCCTTTTCCAGCCCGCTTCCGTCTCCTGAATATGGGCGCTGTCCAGAAGCAGGATTTTCACCAAATCGCCGGTAGGTTCGGTTAAATAAACCGGGCCGCGAAATCCCTTTTTCACCACCCGCGGCAGAAGGCCCGAATGATCAATGTGAGCGTGGGTGATCAGAAAAAAATCCATACGTTCAGGTTCGTATATATCGGTATCCCAGTTACGCTTTTCTATTTGAGCGTTTCCCTGGTGCATGCCGCAATCAACAGCAAATCTTGCATTATCCGTTTCAATAACAAAACAAGAGCCGGTTACGGCTCTTGCTGCTCCGAGAAATTTAATTTTCATTTTAGCTCCCAACCAACGGGAAATTTCCGCTTGATAAATTTTTTATTCAGTTATATTACTTGCCCAGTTTTTTCAACCTTTTGGCCTCTTTTTTTTCTTTTGCCGTTTTGGATGGTTTTTTCTTCGCGTCTTTCTTTATATCTTGCGATTTAGACAAATTCAATCCTCCCTTAAGAACGAATATTTTGTGTAAATATAACCAAAGTACTTACTTTGGTCAAATGCTTTTATTCCCTCTGTTCATTATCATTGTTTACCAGCCTTTGTTCCACATATCGTCGTCGTCGTAAATTTTTTCTTCGTCAAAAGCTTCCGCCGCGTCAAGTTCGTGATCGCGGGTTTGCGCTTTGGCTTTTTGCGCAAAATATTCACGGTGCCATTCGTGGGCGGTAATCATCGACATGACTTCGCTGGTGCCGGTCCAGATGGAGGCCAGGCGCACATCACGGTAAATGCGCTCCACGGGGAAAACATTGGTGTAGGCAATGCCGCCCATTACCTGCATGCAGTTGTGAACCACTTTCTGACAGGATTCAGTGATGAATTTTTTGCTCTGTGATACCATGCGCCGCACGCGGTTCATATCCGCGCCCGCGTCGACCGCGCGTGCTGTCACGTAAGCCATTGCCCGCGCCGCGTCCAGCAGCATCGCCGCTTCAGCGACCTGAAAGCTGACTCCCTGGAATTGATTTATTACCTGACCGAACGCTTTGCGCCGCGATGTGTATTGTGTGGCGATATCCAGCGCCGGTCTGGCCGCGCCGATAGTCATGGCCGCCGTGCCCAGACGCTCCGGAATCATCATGGTATTGAAAACCGCGTAAGCGCCCTGAATTTCTCCCACTACATTTTTTTTGGGAATTTTCACGTTGCGGAAAATTAATCGCCCAGTCCCTCCGCCGCGGCAGCCCATCAGGCCGTAGAGATATTTCACTTCCACACCCGGGCCGCGGTCTACGATAAAACAGGTGATTGCCTCTTGTGGTTTGGCTTCGGGATTGGTGCGGGCGTAAACCAGAAAAAAGTCCGCTCCTTCCGCGCCCACGATAAAACGTTTCTGGCCGTTTAGCAGAAAGTAATCACCTTTGTCTTCGGCTCTGGTCGTAGCGCCGAAAAAGTCGGAGCCGCCGCGCGGCTCGGTGAGACACTCCGCCGCGAATAACTCTCCTTTGAGCAGCGGTTTTACATATTTTTCTTTTTGCTCTTCCGTTCCGTGCAGGATTATCGCGTCGCACACAAGCTCCGCCCCCACGCCGAACACGCAGGCAAATTCGTAACCGAGCGTCCCTATTTCTTCCATCAACATACAGGTGGTTACCCAATCCATTTCACGGCCGCCCCATTTTTTAGGATAGCGGCAGCCCATCAGATTTCTGCGTCCTGCTTCCTGTAAAAATTCTTTAGGAAATTTTATCGTATCCGTGTCCATATCCAAAATCATCTGGCGAGGTACCCATTTCACCAACTCGCGCGCCTCATCACGAATTTTGAGCTGTTCTTTTGTCATCATGTAATCAAACATAATTTATGCTCCTTGATTGTTTATGCTTCATTTTACCAAATATAGATTGTTAAACAAGGCAATTAATGAAAATTCCTTGTTGACTATAAGGGGTTTTTGTGACTATGCAATAATAATAAATATTTATACAAGCTATAGTATGCAAAGCTTATTTAGGGAGTATAACAATAGCCACCATGTCAATGTTGGGCATAGTGGCTATTGTTATGGATGGCCCGATGTCTGCTGTACCCGTGTGCCGTACTCATGGAAAAGGGTTTGTTCGCGTGCGTAGAGACCGAAGCTGATTAGTAAGCGCCCTTAACCAATAGAAACAAGGAACTTTGATGGATGTACCAGAATTAAAAATTGGCAAGCTAACAGCTAATATCCCTATCATACAGGGAGGAATGGGAGTTGGAATATCTCTGTCGGAATTGGCTTCCGCTGTGGCAAATGAAGGTGCCATCGGTGTTATCGCCTCCATCGGTGTGGGCATGAATGAGCCCGACCTCAACACAAATTTTGTCGAGGCCTGTAGCCGTGCCCTGCGTATGGAAATCAGAAGAACAAAAGCGATGACAAAAGGAATCATTGGTGTGAACATTATGGTGGCTGCTTCCAATTATGATGACCTTGTAAGGGTGTCCATAGAAGAAGGAGCCGACATCATAATAGCAGGTGCCGGTCTGCCGCTTAATCTCCCCAAAGCAAAACAGGAGCTCGGCTCAGATATTTGTATTGTGCCGATAGTATCGTCCGGAAGGGCATTCCAACTTCTATGTAAAACGTGGGACAAAAGATTTAAGTGCGCGCCTGATGCCGTAGTGGTTGAAGGACCGTTAGCCGGCGGACACCTTGGTTTTTCCAAAGAGGAACTTGCCAGGATCGATGAATACAGGCTGGAAAAACTGGTTTTGGATGTCATTGAAGCTGTAAAGCCATTTGAAGAAAAATACAGGCGGAAAATACCTGTAATAGCCGCGGGCGGCGTATATACGGGCGCCGATATCGTAAAATTTATCAAAATCGGAGCTGCGGGAGTCCAGATGGGCACCAGGTTTGTCGCCACAAATGAATGCAACGCGGATGACAAATTTAAACAGGCCTACATTAACGCTAAAAAAGAAGATATTATACTCATTGATTCGCCGGTCGGCCTGCCTGGCCGGGCGATCAATAATAAATTTATTGAGGAGACGCAAGGGGGAAAGAAAACGCCTGTTAAATGTCCGTACCATTGTATAAAAACCTGCAAACCTGAAGAAAGTCCTTATTGTATCGCGTTTGCTCTTTTAAACGCAGCAAAGGGCAAGTTGAAAAATGGTTTTGTTTTCTGCGGGTCAAACGCCTTCAGGATAGATAAAATAATATCGGTAAAGGAGCTGATAAAGGAACTGACCGAGGGGATGGCTGCGGCATGGTAACCCCATTTATGTCCCGCAATTTGATCAGCTGTTCATGTCGTTCTTGCCGGTAAAAGTGCATCCTTTTACAAAAACCACAATAATAAATTACCCCATATATTAGCTTAGGCTCAAGAATCTAGCGCAACACTTTGGTATCCTATGTTGGATATTGAAGGGAGGCGTTAGAGATGGAAGGTGTAAGTTATCGGCGATTGGGGCTTAATGAGCGGGAGGAGATCAGTCG
>DSAV01000256.1 GCA_011046295.1 Deltaproteobacteria bacterium
AGAATAAAAAAAGACTATAAATTACAAGCAGGAAGGTTATTTGAGTGCCTGTAAATAGAGGGACGCTTTTTTGCCGAGGTCGGATTTGGGAGCTAATTCAACAACTGATTGAAAGGCTTTTTGGGCCTTTGCCTTGTTCCCGATTTTAAAATAAGCCTCACCTAGATAAAAATAGGCGTCGAAAAGATTAGGGTTGAGCTCGACCGATTGTTGAAGATGATATATCGCGTTTAGGAAGTCTGATTGTTCGAAAAAAACCAGCCCAATGTTTTTTTCGATTTGCGGGCGCAACACAGTCTGAGGCTCTCTCTGAAGCGCCCGGCGGTTACTCTCTAATGCCTTTGTGTAATCTTTCTTCGAATAATACGCCAATCCCGCGTTGTAAAGCGCCACGGCCGGGGTCGGGTAAAGTGGGTTGGCCACAGCCTTATCAAAATGCTCAATTGCTTTGTCCCACAGTTTGTCAGCCATATAAAGCGTACCCAGGTAATTGTGCGCTTCAGAATAGTCGGCTTTCAGGGAAATGGCTTCCTTAAAGGATTCCATGGCTTCCTGCTTCATGTCCATGCCATGATAAACCATGCCCTTGTAATAATATATCCGGTGGTCCCGCGGGCTGTATTTCTGGGCTTCACGAAACTCCTTCAGGGCGAAAGGATATTGCCTGAGTTCAATGTAAGATATGCCCTTGTTTATGAATACTTCCGCCTGTTCTTTTTTCCAAGGGCTGCTTCCGGCGCAGGCGCCGAGCATCAAGAACAAAAAGAAAAGGACACAAAGTCTAATTTTTTTTGCCGATGGTTTCATAGATTAATTGTCAAATATTTACCTTGCGCCGCGGCCGGGCGCTTGGAAAATCCCGGCTGCGGCACAAGGTAATTTAATAGTTTCATTTAGTTAATAGTTATTGGTTCCCCCGTGCTTTCGGCAAAAGTATCACTCGATAGTATTTTCGGGGTTATAAATATCATAAGCTGTCTTTTTTCCTTGGTCACCTGCTGGTATTTGAACAGCCATCCCAGAATGGGAACTTTATAAAACCAGGGGATTCCTTCATCAAATTTTTCGTCCGTTTCCCGGGAAACTCCGCCGATAACAACCGTATCCCCGTCATCAACAACCACGGTCGATGCCAGCTCGTTCTTGCGTATAGGGGGATTTCCCTGAACAGACCTGCTCCAGTCGGGGGTATCATTGGAAGCCATAATCTCCATGGAAATTCTGCCTTCATCGGTTATTTTTGGTTTTACCTCCAGCTTGAGCAGGGCTTCTTTAAAGGAAACAGTCGGGGGCTCAGTGGATGTCGAAGGCGTAACATAAGGAACTTCGTCGCCTTGCTTTATAACAGCTTTAACATCATCCATTGTCACCACGCGAGGCGAGGAGATAATTTTGCCTTCAGTAGTCCTCTCAAGGGCGGCAAGCTGAGCTTCTAAAAAAGAAGTCCCCTTGCCGAAAATGATGCCTAAAGTAGGTGAGGCCAGAGCTACTGGCAAGTTTACCGCTGCCATTTCAGCGAGCGTGCCGGTAGTCGAAATTTCCGGCGGGTAGGGCGCGCGGAAAGACCTGGCCATCAATGTATTGGAGCCTCCCGCAGCTCCCAAGCCATAGGAGCCTATCGAGCCTCCATCGGCAAAACCCCATTGTACACCCAGCCTCCTGCTGAAGTCTTCCGTTGCCTCTACAATCTTGGCTTCAATTAAAATTTGCCGCAATTTTCCCTGCTCGGCAAGGATTCTTCTTTCTCTGTCCCTGCGCACGAGTTCTGACTTGAATTGGTCCTCTTCCGCCGACTTTCTGGTTGATTCGTCCCTTCTTTTTCTGTCAAGCGTCATTACGGTGACAACATTGCCGACTTCTTCTTTCACCAGCCCGTGCACGCCCAAGATAGTCTCTAAAGCCTGGTCCCAGGGAACATTTCGCATAGAGAGAGTTACATTGCCCTTTACGTCATCACCGGAAACAATGCTTACCTGGCCGTATTCAGCCATCAGGCGCAAGACGCTTTTTATATCGGCTTCCTGAAAATCAACGGAAATCTTTCTTTCCGTGTACCTTGCCGGTTTGGGCATTATGGGTTTTATTTCCGGTCTGGGTGGCTTTGGCGCGGCAGGCGCGACAAGAGGCTGGGGTTTTGCCTTTTCGACCACTTCCTTTTCGGGAATCACTTCTTCTTTTTTCTCGGGAGGAGCAGCGGCGATAACAGGCGCAGGTGGTTTTATCTGGGGCAACCCGCTGATATTGAAATCAATTAAAATTCTTTTGTTTTCCTGCCTTATGGAATAGGGTACCAGGTCTCTTATATCTATGGTGAGGTATGTCCACTGTTTGTCGTTTATGGTAAGCTCAGAAGGCACCACGCGCAATATATTGCTCAATTGTCCTTCGCCCAAATTTCTGCGCAGTTTTTCCGGCGTTGATGTATCTTCCAGCTTTACCAGAAGGCTGCCGTTGGTTTGCCCTTCCGCCCTGATTTCCGGCTGTTCGGATACCAGCAGGCTGATTCTTTCCCTGCCCGGCAGTTTTTCAAATAAAACATCTTCCAGCTGCTTGACGGAAGATTCGGCCGCTTTTTTCCCCGCCGGCTTTCCGGTTTCCTGGGCCATTGATTTTACCACAGGAATATAGGCGGAAAATGAAATTATAATTATTAAAGTAACTATCCTCGATACGTATTTTCTCATAACGCTTACCTCATTTTAGTCTTTACGAAGCTTTAAAATGACTCTTTTCGTCTTGCCGCCCTCTCTTTCCTCCACGACAACACGATCGGCCATAATGTCGACCACTCTGCCGCCCTTGTTGCCGATATGTGTTCCCCTAAACAGAGGATAAAATTTCCTGCCGGCGTCTTCGACCACAGCCACCCGGCGCATTTCATCGCCGGCAATTCCCACGAGCCGGAAATTTTCTGTCGCTATGCGCTGCAGTGGGAAAATTGAAGCTATGGGTTTCTTGTCATCTTTGGCGGGTGCCGGGTCCGGCTTTTTCGGCGTAATATCTATAAATGGCCGGAAAGGATCCGGCTTGCCCGCGGGATTGTAGGAATATTCTACTCCCGTCATTTGTGCTATCGACGCTATCTGTTGCTGAATGGATGCTTCGGTTTCAGCCGCACTTTCTTCAGAAGGTGGATCTGCTTTTTCTGCATCCTGTTCTTGCGCGAAAGCGATAAAAGCAAACATGGCAGCTATTAAAACGTTTAATATTATAAACTTAGTTTTTGACATTTTTCCAACCGTTTCTTTATTTCTTGTCAATAAACATGTACGTCTTTATCGTACAGGTTGATGTAATAATATATCCCCGTCCTTTTACATCCCTTCTGTCTCCCATGGTAATGTCGGAAACATTCACGATGCGCGGAAGCTTGGCCACCTTTTCGAAAAAATGCAGAATACTTTGATAGGAACCGGTTACGGATACTCTCACTGGAATTTCCTGATAGAACGGCTCGGGTTCGGGCGCCGGAGCTTTTTTGCCTTTTGGAGGTGGTTTTTTGGCGGGTACGGATTCCTGTGCCATTGTTTTCGGCACGGCAGGCCGCGGTTCAAACAACAGAAATTCCACGCCTGTCTCCTTGCCTGAAGTTGCCACAGAATGGAAAAGGCCGGGGATTTCCCGCTGGTCGGGAAGTTTTTTTAAGGCTATTGCGTAATTTTGCTGCAAGGCTTCAACATCGGCTTTGTATTGATCAAGCTGTGCGGCCACCCTCGCTTTTTCTTTGATTTGCATCTCCAGTGTTTCGATATCTCTATCCAGGGCAGCTTTTTTTTGTTGAAGGTTGCTGAAAAAATAAACATAATACAACGCCGCTAGTACTAAAAAAATCACAACTATAGCCAGGGCTTTTGCCTGAGGCGACATTTTTTTTATGTCATCTACGGTGATGGCCATTAGAACCCTCTCTTCATGACGCAGGAGAAATTAAAACTTTGAAAAGTAATGCCCGCGATTTCTGTCTTCTTCGCGGAGATTAAATCGACCGAGAGCATCGGTTCAAAATTTTCGATTGTTTTCATAAAATCGGCCACGGCTATGTTATCTCTGCCGTTACCCTGGATGGTTAAGCGGTTGCCACTTTGTGTGATTCTGGTAAGCCAGATATGTTTTGGCGGCACCAGCATGGCCAAATCATCCAAAAGCTTAACCGGAGCGAGGCGGTTTTCTTCCAGTGTAACGATAATATTGAGTTTTTGCTCCAAGTCTGCCTTGTCCCGTTTGTACTTTTCCAGATCGCCGACCTTTTTATTCAAGGCGTTCAGAGTAATCTGTGCGGTGTCTTTCTCCCTTTCCAGATTGCTGATTATAGAAGTCATCCAAAAGTGGACATAAGCGAGGCAGAGAATAAAAATGATACAGGAGCCGACGATTATAAATATCTGCCGGGCAAGATTTTCTTTCTTTTCCCTCTCGCGATAAGGTAATAGGTTAATCTTTATCATTTGTCGCCTATTTTCCTCAATCCCAGGCCGATGGCAACAGCCGCGATCGGCTTAATGCTTTCGATTGTTTTAGGATTAATGTTTCTTTTATTATAGCCGATTTTCAAAAGCGGATTGATTAATTCCGTATCCACGTTCAGTCTTTGTGATAAATTCGCTGCCAATCCGGAAATCCTCGAAGTTCCACCGGACAGATATATCCGTTTGATGTATTCACTGCCAAAAGTAGAGCGGAAGTAATCGATGGATCTTTCAATTTCGGAGCAAATTGGCTCGGCATAATCTAGGATGGTGTTTCTCAAATCCAGATCATCCTGGTCGCTTTCGGGAAAACCCTGCACCTTAATCTGCTCGGCTTCTTCAAATGTGACGCCGTATTTTTCCTGCACTCCTTCGGTAATGTAGTTTCCGCCTATGGTAAAATCTCTGGTAAAAATCGACATCCCGCCTTTGATGACATTTATGTTGCTCAGATCCGCGCCGATACGAACAATTACAACAATGTCATTATCTTCATATTCGTAATTGGCTTCGTACATAGTTTCCAGGGCAAAGGAATCCACGTCCATGATTGAGATGGTAAGGCCGGCGGAAGTAATGGCATCGACGTAAGAATCAACCATGTCCTTTTTAGCCGCCACGATAATCACGTCCATTTGATTGGGGTTGTATTCATTATCGCCCAGAACCTGAAAATCGTAATTAACATCATCCATGTTGTCGAAGGGTAAATATTTTCCCGCTTCATCACGGATCAGATCGCGCAATTCCGCGTCTTCCATTTGCACGAAGGTAGCTTTTTTAATAACCACGGAATTTCCGGACAGAGAAGCAACAACACCTTTTCCCCGGCATCCTGAATTCCAGAAAAGCTCCTTGATTTTTATGGAAAGCGTCTTGGGGTCATTAATTACGCCTTCCGTGATAACACCCTTGGGCAAGGGAAGCTGCAGGAAGCGATTTAAGACATAACCGCTGGAGGTGGTCAGTACTTCAGCCAGCTTCAGAGAGGTTGCCCCGATATCCAGGCCAACAAGCTTTTTGGTTTTTGAAAAAAGATCGTTAAAATCTAACATTGTCTACCTTTACTCTTTTTTTAATTCTATCATCAATTTGTCAGCCGGTAAACAAATTCTCCTTCTTTAACCATCCCAAGTTCGGAGCGCGCAATATGTTCCACAAAGCTTAAATCGTCGCGAAGCATAATTATTTTCCTTCTGAGCTCATTGTTTTCGACCGTTATTTTGGCATTTTGCGCTTCTAATTCAGCTAATTTACTGCTCATTAAATAATTATCAATGAGACCTCTGTTGCCGAAAGTTATTAAAAGACCCATCAGCAGCAGAAAAATAATCAGATACCTGCCTATCTTCACCTGAAAAAATCCTCCCGCTTTTAAAGTGCCAGAAAGATATCATGTCCGACCATTTATCTTGTCTTCAAGGAAAAACTTCCTCATATGGCTTTTGCAGGGCTTTGGCCACTTTGAGTTCCGAGTTTTTCCTTGTAGACAATCCCTTTTCCATTTTGGCAATCGTTTGAGGCGTTAATCCGGCCTTCCGCGCCAATTCCGCCATGCTCAAAGGGATGGCCTCCCGAATTTTTTTTACACGGTTTTTTCTGATATTATCCATGATAAATTAAAGCTTCTCCTTATTATGGCTACTATAAAGCAATAAAATTCAAGAAAAGTCAAGAAAAATAAGTAATATTAATTAATATTAATTAATATTACGCTTTATTATGTAATACATCTAATAATTCTAGCTAATTAATCACACTCAAAAAAACGTAAAAATTGCAAAGAAAACGGGGAAAAGTACGTGTGCCTCGAAAAAAAAGCGTAATATTTACAAAAAGCGAGGCTAAGAAGGAGAATTTTAAGGCCGTGTTCGCGTGGAAGGTAAATTTTGCTGAGGTTCCCCCAGCAGGAAATTTCCTTTTCCCAACCACTCCTTTAAAAGCTCCGCGATCTGTCGTGCCTTATAATAGCTGGAAAGTGGAGCGGTGCTGACTTTTTTGCCGTCTATCGTTATTGCTCCGCTGCGCAATTCTTTGTAACTGACCTGAGCCAGTGGCTTGGAATCGCCCTTGGGGTAGTCCATGCTGTAGTCATAAATCTGTGTGAATATTTCTTCGTCTTTCACGGCTGTAAAACGCGCCATTTCTTCGTCCAAGACAGGTATGGGAATGCCAATTCCCACAAACAGGGAAACACCGTATCCCAGTATACTGGCACCGGCCAGCCATTCGCGGTTCATTTCTTTTAAATTGCCCACTACGGCGATGGTTCCGGCACCCTGCATGGGAACACCCCCCTCCGTGCGCGGCACATCGGGATTATGCTGAGTTCCCGGCCAGGCGACGAAACCCTGCGCCCCGCCCAAAAATATTCGCGTACCGACACCAATGGTCCGGTAATACGGGTCGTTGAATAAAGGACTTAATTGTCCGGAAGTTGAGTAAGAGGCATTAGCCATCCGCGGGCGCAGCATTCCCATGTAAGTATAAATCGTTGCATCGGACAGGTTAACGGCGCAAGTGTAATTCTGGTATGCATTGCGCGGATTGAACAATATGGCGTCTTTTAAATCATTTATGGTAATATTCTTTTCGTGCTTGCGTGCGGGGTAACAATCCGTGCCGTATCCTTCGGCGCGCAGCTTAACGATATTACCACTGATTAGATCTTCAATGACATGGCCGCCTCCATAGTTAAATTCGCCGGGATAAACACTGTTTAGCGGATCGCCTTCCGCAACTTCCGTGGCTCCAATGTAACAATCCACGGCGGCGATACCGCCATATGCCGGGACATCGTTTAACCATACTTTGGAAGCCCTGATGCGCGGAGCTGTGTGCCCGAAATTAAGAAAAGCGCCCGATGAGCACATCGGGGCAAACGTGCCGGTAGTGACGACGTCGATTTTACGCGCCGCTTCGACTTCACCGTTTTGCTCCACTATGTCTATCATTTCTTCGGCGGTGACAATGACAGCACGGCCACTTTTTATTTTTTTGTTTATTTCCTGAAATGTCTTGTTAACTTTAAATTTTTTCATGGGCATATTTGAAAAGTAATTATGGCCGCCTTTATACCACTGATTAGCCCTGATTGCAAAATGTAATAAGTTATTTTGGACATGATTACGTGTGGCCGAAACCGCCGCTACCCCTGTGTGTGTCGGTCAGTTTTTCAGTTTCGATCCATTTTACACGGCAGATTTTCTGCACGATCATTTGCGCCAGGCGCATTCCTCTTTTTACCACAAAAGGCTCGTGTCCGTGGTTGATAACAACCAGGGCGATTTCCCCGCGGTAATCCGCGTCAATCGTGCCGGGTGAATTAAGCAGTGTTATTCCGTGATTCAGCGCCAGGCCGCTGCGCGGCCTGATTTGAGCTTCATAACCTTCAGGAAGAGATATTTGAATTCCTGTCGGGATTTTTTTTCTCTGGCCAGATTCTATGATTTCTTCAGCATCAACAGCGGCAAAAATATCCATGCCAGCAGCCAGAGCGCTCATATATTGGGGAAGGGGAATATCGTTATTTCCGGGTGTTCTTTTAATAAACGCTTTTAAATTACTCTCCATAAAAGATATAACCATATGAGCTTTTTTAAAATTAGGCACTCTCAACCTTTTAGCGCAACACTTGTAGGTATACATCACAAGGTTTTTCCCAGTTCAAGATTTTTCTCGGTCTACCATTTAACATATTCTGGACTTTTTTAATCTCGCGGCGGCTAA
>DSAV01000184.1 GCA_011046295.1 Deltaproteobacteria bacterium
ATTTATTATGAGAAATTTACGATTTTTTCCACGACAGTCCGCGCTATTTCCTTTTCGGAAACAGCCAGCATATCGACATTATTTCCGGCGACAACAATCCAGCGGCGCGCGAGATTCCGTATCTCGGGTTTATCAATGCAGGCACAAACACATCCGCACATCATAATCGCCGCTTCCCATGGCGCAAGAGAAGCATCGCTGGTAAGCGAGTATCCCCGGGGAAGCATTTTTTGTATTCCACTGACAATACCAACCCTATCGATAGTCGGATTGCACCCACCGCAATATTTCACCCCGATTATTTTTGCTTTCATGTTCGGCCAATCGGTCAGTGAATTTAATCCTTGATTCGGGCGATTTCCTTGGCCAATTTCTTCTTCTGCTCCAGATTTCCCTGACGCGATATCATGATGCGCTGCGCCTGCGGAGAGCCGGCTCCGTGCATTGATTCCGTGCGGTACCCAACAGCCGCCGTGCCCAAAGTAATATTTTCCACCAGCCGCATGACCCGGCAACGGTTTTCCGTCGGCACGCCATTTGCCGCTTTAAAATATTTATCGACAATTTTACCGATTTCCGGGTGCCGCAAATCTTTTTCTGAAGGCATGGTAACCATCAATCCTCCGGCAATGTCTTCCGCCAGGCGCGCTATTTCATACGGAAAACGCGTGACGTTTTGTTTGCAGACATTGGCCAAAAGCAGGTCAATAAGATAAGTCCCCGAAGCAGTCTTATGACCCTGCGCCGAGCAGGCGATGCCGCAGGAAAAAAGCGTTTCATTCAGGTGAATCATCTCGATTAATTTGTCTTTGATGTGCGATGCCTTGGCCGCGCCGTTGTAATCCGCCGCCAGCGCGGCCGCGCCGATGAGAACGTCTCCCACGCCGACCTTGCAGCCGCCGTAACTCTGACGGTGATAACCGGCAAAACGCTCTACCAGCATTCCGCTGAATTCATACTCTCCGCACATAAAAACGTTTTCCCAGGGAACGAAAACATTGTCGAAAACCATCAGAGCTTCATGTCCGCCGAACCGGCAGTTTCCCACATCTATTTCGCCGCCTTCGAGCTTTCGCGTATCACATGATTGACGTCCGTAAATATAAGAAATTCCTTCCGCGTCGGCAGGGCAGGCGAAAGAAAGGGCGTAATCGGCATCGTCTTTGGTCATGGATATCGTCGGCATGACTAGAATCCAGTGTGAATTTAGCGCGCCGGTCTGATGAGCTTTGGCGCCACGCACGATGATACCGTCTTTTCTTTTTTCCACCACATGCGTGTACATATCAGGATCAGCCTGTTTGCTGGGCGGCAGGCCGCGGTCTCCTTTGGGATCGGTCAT
This sequence comes from Deltaproteobacteria bacterium, assembly GCA_011046295.1. Lineage (GTDB taxonomy): Bacteria > Desulfobacterota > Syntrophia > Syntrophales > Smithellaceae > UBA4810. Next base: position 1,343 of record DSAV01000184.1, read on the forward strand.
CGCGCCGTCCACGGTAAAATCATTTTCCTGCACCATATTCATGAATTTTCTGAATCGTTCATGATATTTAGCGCCGAGCTTTTGATCCATTTCGTACGTAACGCTGTCCACGGCGTTCATCGCGTCCATGCCGACACAGCGCTGAAAACATGCCGCTGTTTTCTGTCCCAGCAAACGCTGCATTTTAACTTTTTTAACCAGATCATCGGTATTTTGATGCAGGTGGCAGAAACGGTTGACTTTTTTACCGTCCAAGTTTGATTCTGCCGTCATTAAGTCTTCATGCGCCGGGTCGTGAGCCAGCTCATAGGTCATCTTTACCGAATTCATCGACGGCCTGATAATGGGATGATCGACAGGATTATCCACCTTCTCCCCCATCAAATAGACCTTGAATTTCATCTTTCTTAAACTATCTTCATATTGCTTACCAGTCATTAACGCCATTACTCGTTGCCTCCTCAAATATATGTATTATCAGATTTTTCACCGAAAAAACACAGCCCGCGCATACCTTTGGCGCAAGCGGTTAATCTCTTATTGAAATTAATCTAGACACGAAAGAAAAAATTGTCAAATTCTACCTTGTACAGGGGGGATTTGCCGAGGCTAGGCGCGACAGATTTTGACAAAATCGGCGAGCTGTTTTTCGCTTAACCCCACACCAGGCTCTCCATCAAGCCGCATGGCAACCTTGCCCTTTTCAAAAAAAAGAACAGTGGGAAAAATATCCACGTTATATTTTTCTCCGATGCACTCCTGATCGTCCTGAACACGAACAAAATCAAAACCTTCCCCTGAGACATACTTTTCAAAAACGGGTAAAAAATTACGGCAAAAAGGGCACCACGAGGCGTAAACTAATGCGATCACTTTATTTTTATTGCTTAATATTTTATCCAAATCCTGCTCAGTATTGACTAACACACATTTACTTTCTGCATTCATGTAGTTATCTCCCTGGGCAAAAATCAGACGGGGCGGCATACCGCCGCCCCGTAATCTTAAAAATAAATTATACTTTCATGCCGGGCATGTTTAACGACGCGGTGTTTCCGCCGTCAACGGCCAGGGACTGGCCGGTAATGAAACTTGCTTCGTCACTGGCTAAAAACAATATGGCATTGGCGCATTCCTCATTTTTGCCGTAACGCCTTAATTCGCAACGGCTGCCCATTAAATCAATTTTGCCCTTAGACCTTGCGGCATCAAAAAATTTCTGGGTCATCTCCGTTTCAAAAAGTCCCGGACATATGCAGTTTACTCTCACGTTGTGTCCTCCGAGATCACAGGCCGCGGTCATCGTGAAATTAATCATGGCGGCCTTGCTGGCGCTGTAGGCGTTGCCGCCCGCGCCGGAGCGGATACCGGCCACGGAAGAAATATTGACGATAGAACCATTTTCTTTATCGATCATGTGCCGCACCAGATATTTGGTGGCCAGAACCATGCTCAGCACGTTGGTCTGATAAACATCCATCCAAACCTTGGCATCCTGATGTTCGAGATCAACCGTATCTCCGCCCATGCCGGCATTGTTGACCAGAACATCCACCGTGCCGAAAGCGTCGATCGTCGCCTGAGCCATTGCTTTTATGTCTTCTTCTTTAGAAACGTCAGTAGCCTTATAAGCCACCTTGCCGCCCAGTTTTTTAATTTCTTCCGCCAGTTCTTTGAGCTTTTCTTCACGCCGCGCGGCAATCATCACCTTCGCCCCTTCCTTGGCAAACAACAGGGCTGTCACCCAGCCGATACCGCTTGATGCCCCCGTAATTACGGCTACTTTACCTGACAATCTTCCCATTTTTTCCTCCATTTATTATTCAATTTTTTTCCGGCAGCGTATAACACAGTCACTTTTAATACGCAAAATATGTTTTACAGGGCATGTTGTAAAACCAATATTTGCGGCCTGTCCGGCAGTTTCTGTTTTGTAATTTCAACTTCCGTTTCTTCCAGCAAGCGGACATTGGGGCGTCCTTTTACAAATTCATCCACCGGCGCTATTGGGAAAGCGCATTTGTCCGTTTTGTAATGCATGGGTATTGTAATTTTTGGCTGAAGCTCGTTTATCATTTTTTCCGCTTCCTTGGCGCCAATGGTAAAAAATCCGCCAACCGGCAGTAAAAGAATGTCCGGCTTGCCGATTTCTCCGATAACAGCGGCATCTAGCGCGTGCCCAATATCTCCGGCGTGCACCAGGGATAAACCATCCGTCATGATGACAAATATGAGGTTATCTCCTCTTTCTTTTCCGGAAGAATTGTCGTGAAAAGTCGGGATTGCTTTAATCTTCACCCCGTGCGCCTCATATTCGCCTTCCTTGTTTATATGCGTGTAGTTTCCGTAAATGTCATTCACGTAGTTATGGTCGGCGTGATCGTGGCTGGTCAAGACAATGTCTGCCTCTTCTTCAATTTTCCCGTAAGACAAAGCGCCGTTGTAGGATCCGGATTCGTAAGGGTCTATGATTATTTTAATTCCCGTGGCGGTGACAATATGAAAGGCCGCGTGGCCATACCATTTGATTTTCATATTAACCTCCTTTTTGCGGCTGTTTATACTTCCCCAAAAACCTCCCGGCCGTTTATGATAGTTTTTTGCCCCGCCTTATAAAAGGCGGGGCAAAATGGGCAAATTGACGATATTAGTTACTTCTCATTCTAAAGCGTGAATCGTCCCAGAAAGGCTGTAGTTCCTTTCTTCGCGGTTCCGCCCTTAGCGCTTTTTCGATGTCCGCTTCAGTAAGTTCCTCGTTGGACATTTTTATTTTGATATTTTCAAAATCCGCGTCGAGCAGAATAGTTTTGGGATCACCTTCGAAATTGGACCAGGGCTGCCACCCGGGCAGGCCGGAACCGGAACGGTTGGGATTTCCCGTGCGGGCAAACTGCGACCAGTAGTCCATCATCGCGTTGGACAAGGCAACCCGACCGGGGCGGTTTTTGGGATTAAAGGCAAAAGGCCCTAGCGCTGTTTTTTCTGTTCCAAAAACAAAATCTATTTCCATAGCATGGCACGCGCCCAAAAGCAGGTTGATGGGTGTGTGGATAACACTGCCGGTCCTACCGCCCGCGCCCCACAAAAATTCATACGCGTAAACATGCGGCTGGTCTATATTGGAGCGCAGAATCCTGGCCAGGTTGTCCACGCCCATAACTTTCCAGCCCTCACTTTGATATTTGGCCGCCAGATTATATAACTGCGCTTTGTCCGGGTCGCGGAAAAGCGAACCATCTCTGGTCCATGGATAAATTGTCGGATGCAGTCTTAGAAATAATTTTGCCTCTTCTTTGTTTGAACCGAGCAGAACAGGAACTTTATTGTAATTTCCAACTTTCAAAGCGCCGTAAAAATCCAGCGGCAACACTTCGCCATCCAGAAAACTGGTGGGCATGTTTATCATTCCCGCAAATTTTCCTTCCGGGTAAACCTCCAAAAATTCCTCCGCGCTTTTAGACCTCAAATAAGCTTCTATTTTCCGCAAAGACATATTGTTAATCAGCGCGCCCGCCGCTTTTTCATCTGTGGCTTTCCCGTCTTTGACCATAAGCTTGGCCATCACACTGTCTACATGGCTGGCCCCTTTTTCCGGTTTTGTGGGACGGATAACCGTGCTTTGCGCAACTGCCCGGTGAAACAAACCCTTCGCCAGAGGCGATGCAATCAGACTGAAAACGTTTTCCGCTCCCGCCGATTCTCCAACGATGGTCACGTTATCCGGATTGCCGCCGAAAGAGGCGATATTCTCCCTCGTCCAGGAAAGCGCCTGAATCAAATCCAGCAGCGCAAAATTTCCCGAATCGGTTTTTCTATCTTCTGGCTTACCGCTTTTGAGCGCCGGATGATTAAAAAAGCCCATGGGACCAAGACGATAACTTGTGGTTACCACAATCATATTTTTCTTGCCCGCCAGCACAGACCCGTCCGTTTGCGAGAGAGGCGGCCATTGAATGCTGCCGCCGCCGCCGTGTATCCAGAGGAAAACAGGCAGATTTTTCTCGCCCGTGTCAGGACGCCAGATGTTCAAATACAGGCAGTCTTCATTGCCCTTAATAATCTGGTCTGTAGTCGGGTTGCGGTCATGATCTATGTATTGGGGGCATGTTTCACTAAAAGACGCTGCTGCAAGTGGCGCGGAGCGTTTTTCCGGCGGCTGCGGCGCCTTCCAGCGTAAATCATCAACCGGGGGTTTTGCAAAGGGAATGCCCTTCCAGGACATTGTATTGCTTTCCTCGTCAACTTCTCCGACAACCAAACCTTCTGTAGTCGGCCGCTCTACACCACGTAAATCTTCGGACACGCCGTCAGGCGTGGACACACATCCGGCCACTGCCAGTGCTAAAACCGTTAAAATAACCAATAAATAATTTCTAAAACATGCTTTTACGCTTCTCATACCTTAGTCCCCCTTTCTTTCTGGAAAAAACATAAATACATCTTCCTAATCTCCTTAGCCATAATTCAGGCACCTGAAAATTTGCATTTCTGAACGCTAAGTGTTATTACTAAACTAATATGAAATGCGCAAGGACATCTGTTTTTGATGGTTAAAGAAGTAAAAAGTGGGCTTTTTTGCATTGAGGTACCGCTGCCGAACAGCCCCCTTAAAGAATTGAATTCTTACGTTATTAAGTCTGATAACCGTAATTTAATTATTGATACCGGGTTCAACCGCGAAATTTGTTTAGAAGCCATGCTAAAAGGTATTTCCGAACTGGATATCGACCTTTCCAAAACAGATTTTATGATAACTCACATGCATGCCGACCATTCCGGCCTGGTCACCCGCCTGGCAACGGAAACCAGCATAATTTACTTCAGTAGAATTGACGCCAAGGTCTATGACGAGGACAATAACTGGAAAGACATGATTGATTACGCCGAAATCAACGGTTTCCCCGCCGATGAACTGATGAAGGCGCTGCACAATCACCCCGGATATAAATACAGCCCCAAAACCGTGCCCAAATTCAATCTAATCGACGATAATGACATAATCGAAATAGGTAATTACCGCCTGAAATGCGTTGCCACACCCGGACACACCGAAGGGCATATCTGCCTTTATGATGAAGATAAAAAAATATTGTTTTCCGGAGACCATATTTTATACAACATCACCCCGCACATTGAATCATGGGCGTATCAAATCAACGCGCTCAAAAACTACATGGATAGTCTTGAGAAGGTCTACAACCTTCAGGTGGACATCGTGTTGCCCGGCCATCGCACTTTATTTACAGATTTGAAGGCAAGGATAGACGAGCTAAAAGAGCATCATGCAGTTCGCGCCGATGAGGTAATGGATGTGCTGGGAAAAGCCAAAAAAAACGCTTATGATATCGCTTCCGGCATGAGTTGGGATATCGACTGCGAAAGGTGGGAAGATTTTCCCATCGCGCAAAAGTGGTTCGCCACCGGCGAAGCTATCGCCCATCTGCGTTACCTGGAAAGCGAGGGGCGCATTAAAAGAAACACCGGCCAAAACATAGTTACTTTTTCCAGTTGCGCTAATTGATATTGATATAAGACGACAATAAGATTTACATGGCTGAGCATACGTTGCCTCAGCCATGAGAAATTGTGAATGTACGTTCTCCTTTTGATATATTTATAGTTCTTAATTATCAATAAATTTAAAGTATTATCATTAAGAGTAATTGTGATTGCGCTACGGAAAAATGTATGGTAAAATTTTTCATTCGTACATAACAATGGAGCAATTAATGTCAAACAATAAGGAGGGTATCATGAAAAAAAGCAGTCTTTTAATTGTGTGTTTCATCGCCTTGTTTGTAGTTGCGGCAACGGGCATTGCGCAGGAAGCAGAAAAAATTGATCTGACGGGCACATGGAACTTGAGCGTGCAAACGCCTTCCGGGCAGACAGGGAGTCCTATTTTTGTGTTAAAGCAGACCGGCGATAAGCTGACCGGAACATATCAAGGTTTTTTCGGTGACGCGCCCGTTACCGGAACCGTTACGGGGAAAGAATTCGAAATGACATATACCATGCAGGGACAGACCACCGTTTATAAAGGCAAAACAGACGGTAAAAACATGGTTGGTAAAATTGACTTCGCCGGCCAGGGCGAGGGATCCTTCACCGGGAAAAAGAAATAGTGCTGAAATTTAATCTTGGCGCAGTTTTTAAAGGGCGCGTTTTCGCCAATCATTAACGTTAATAATACAGGGGCTCAACACCTGGCAAAAGGTGTTGAGCTTTTTTCTTTATGGTGACCGCGCAATATTTTTTGCAGGCTATGTTTTCACCCAAAAAGGCTCAATTGCTTATCTCCTTGCAAAAAAAGGTGGGCATATAGTATAAAAAGAAGAAATTGTTACACTAAGTAACTCTTATTGCTTAAATTTAGAATTGTGTACCAGCGAAACAAGACATTTTAAAGGAATAAGACTTCATTAACTTATTCTAAATGCTCAAACTATAAGCTTCATCATAAATAGCGATTAACTAATGACTATAAAACCAGCAGATCGCATTAAAGAAGTTTTATCCAATCCCGTAAGGCCCTATTTTTATATTTTCCTTTTGGTTTTGCTTGGCTGCGTTATTATTAATTTCAGATTCGATTATCCGTTGCCGAAAATTCACGATGAGTTCTCCTACCTGCTGGCAGCAGACACGTTTGCTCAAGGACGATTAACAAATCCGACACATCCTCAATGGACTTTTTTTGAAAGCTTTCACATTATTCATCAACCTAGTTATCAGTCAAAATATCCGCCGGGACAGGGCATGCAGCTTGCCGTGGGAATATTGCTGGGCCATCCGATACACGGTGTGTGGC
>DSAV01000224.1 GCA_011046295.1 Deltaproteobacteria bacterium
ACTGATCTCCTCCCGCTCATTAAGCCCCAATCGCCGATAACTTACACCTTCCATCTCTAACGCCTCCCTTCAATATCCAACATAGGATACCAAAGTGTTGCGCTAGATTCTTGAGCCTAAGTAAATTGATTTTCCCATTTTTAATTCCATCTTTTAAAAAATCTTTTAATGTCGTAAGATTATAAAAATATATTTAAATCCAGGCAAAGGAGCAGGTTTATGACTTTGACGGTGTTGCGTGATTTTTTTATGTGGTGCACGATTATCAACGGGGGGCTGTTGATTGTCTCGTTTTTAATCTGTGGCTTTGCGGGCGACTGGATATACAAAATGCATACCAGGTGGTTTAAAATTCCCCGTAAATCATTCGATACGATACTTTATTGTTTTCTCGGCGCCATGAAAATACTTGTGCTCATGCTGAATCTGGTTCCTTATTTCGCGCTGGTGATTATAAGTTAAATCAGGCAAATTAAATGGATGAAAGAATCAGAAAAGCAATTTTACAGAAAGTAGCGCAGGAGCCTTTTGCTGAAAAATTAGGCCTAAAGCTTATTAATGTTGATGAAGGCTACGCTAAAGTTGGAATGGTTTTTACTGGCGAATTGGAAAATATGTTCGGCATGGCGCACGGCGGCGCGGTTTTTTCGCTCATCGACGCCGCATTTGAAGTGGCCTCCAATTCGCACGGCACGATGGCTGTGGCGCTCAATATGAATATAAATTATCTGGCCTCTCCAGCTTTGGGGGCAACACTAACCGCAGAAGCTAGGGAAATAAACAGAACCAAGAAAACGGCCACATACGATATTCGCGCCGCTGATGATAAAGGCATGCTTCTGGCCGTCTGCCAGGCGCTGGTTTACCGGCTGGAAAAACCCCTGCCGTTTCTGGAAAAATGAAATAGGGCAGCAGTAGATTTGCTTTAAACAAAGAAGCCCCCAAAGTAATCTTCGGGGGCTTCTTAAAAAGGGTAAAGTTATTTTTACTGGGGCAGGGCTCCGGTAAATATTTCGTCAAACGCTTCCACTACCGCCTGTTCTCCCGATGTTATGTAATCGAGATAACCGGGATAATGCTTGAATTCCGAGCCCAGGTAGAAGCGCGCGGATAAAATTCTTCCGTAATAGTAAGCGGCTTCCGCGTTATCCTTGACCATGCTGGTCACTTTTTCCCCGGCAATATCACCCGCGATTTCTTTCAGTTTCAAAACAGAGATTGTCAGTGACCACAAATGCATCCAGGCGTGTGCCAGTATGCGCATGGCGTTTTGCAGCGGTGTGGCAATGGCCAGTATGTCCAGCATCTTTTTCTGGTCGCGCAACTCCGCAAGTTTCTTTACCGTGGCATCCATTTGAGCAACGCCGTCGCGGACAGCGGCCACATACCTTTCATCCACAATTCCTTCTGCCTTTTCTATTGTTTCGGCGATTCTCTTTTTGAAGACACTGTAATTAAACATTTCCGGATTCATTAGCAGATTTCTCATGGTCAATGTCAACGACTGAATACCGTTGGTTCCTTCATAAATGCTCAGAATTTTACAGTCGCGCGCGAACTGCTCGACCGGATATTCCGAGCAGTAGCCATAGCCGCCGTATACATTCATGGCTTCGGAAGTAATTAACCACGCCAGATCGCTATTGCCCGCCTTGCAAAGCGGAATGAGAAAATCCACCAGGGCCTGCGCTTCTTTTGCTTTTTCCCCCTGCTCTACATGGCTCAAGTCTCTGGAATAAGCGGCCACCAGGGTAAGCATTCTCATCGCTTCCACCTGCGCTTTCATCCACAGAAGCATTCTTTTTACGTCGGGGTGTTTGATAATCAGGGCGGGAGACCCTTTTGTAGCGGGATCTGAACCCTGGATTCTGTTTTTCGCGTAAGTTACCGAGTGCATGTACGCGGCGCTGGAGCAGCCGGATGCCTGATTGGCCACATCAAGACGCGCTTCATTCATCATCTGAAACATGATTTTCATGCCCTGGCGCTCTTGGCCTAAAAGCCAGCCCACGCACTTGCCGTTGTCACCCAGGCTCAATGAGCAGGTAGCCGAACCTTTAATGCCCATCTTGTGTTCGATGCCGGAGGTGATGATGTCATTTCGCTCGCCCAAACTGCCATCGGGGTTGACGTGATACTTCGGTACAATGAATATTGATATGCCGGGTGTGCCGGGAGGGTCACCCTCAATGCGCGCCAGAACCGGATGGATGATATTTTCATACATATCGTTATCGCCGGCGGTGATAAAAATTTTCTGACCGGTCAAAAGGTAAGTCCCGTCAGGCTGTTTAACCGCTTTTGTTTTCAAGGCTCCGACATCTGACCCGGCGCCCGGTTCAGTTAAGCACATCGTGCCACCCCATTGGCCCGAGACCATTTTTTCCAAGTAGGTTTTCTTAAGTTCCTCGGAGCCGAAATTTTCAATCAGTCTGGACGCGCCTCCTTTGAGCGTATCATAAGTAATGAACGCCACGGCGGCGGCGGAAAAATAGTCCATGATGGCACGGCAGATGACTTCGGGCATGCCTGTTCCGCCCCACTCCGGATTATTACCCAGCCCCGAGAAACCGGCTTCCCGGTAAAGATTCATCGCTGATTTATATCCTTCGGGAATAGTAACAGTCTTGGTTTGCGGGTCATACTTAGCTTCTGTTTTGTCGGCTTCGGCGTTTGCGGGGTAGAGCTGTTCCACAGCAAGTTCTTCAGCCAAATCCAAAGTGGCCTCGTAGGTATCTCTGTCGAAGGCAGAAAATTTTTCGTATTGGCTTAACTTGTCTGCCTCCAGTACTTCGAAAAGAACAAACCTAACATCTCTTGAATCAATTAACGGATTTAATGACATAACACACTCCTAAAATTATTTTTTACGCGGAATTATTGTCCTGTTACACAATGCTGCCTGAATTAAGTTTTTGTCCAGGAAGCAAAAGGTTACAAATATGTGACAACCTTTCCGATTACAGAACTACCGGTCATAAACAATACAGCATTGTCTGCCAAAAAATCAAGCAAATCTTAATATTACTTTGCCGGGGAAACTTATCTGTCGAATATTATAATCATTAGTTGATATTTGCCCATCTTGACGCTATGATTTTTAACATGATAATTTCTAAATGCGTAGTTTTTTCTTGTTTGGGCTAAAAATTATGATTTGCGGGGGCCGCTGATTCTAAAACAACATTATGCGGGCAGCGCAAAACCAAAACGGATGATTTTTAAAAAGTGATGGGAGTGAATAATGAACATCGGCAGGTTTGCTGAAGATAACATTAAAAGATTTGGCGAATACAAATTCGTCAATTACGAAGGGCGCTGGCATACCAACGTGCAGCTCAACGTCGCGGCCAATCGCCTGGGCAACGCGCTCAAATCCCTGGGTGTGGAAAAAGGCGACCGTGTTGGCGTGCAAATGCTGAACTGCCCGGAGCTCCTGCAGGCGTTTTTCGCTGTTTTTAAAATCGGTGCGATACTGGTTCCGATAAATCCTTCGCTGCGTGTCCACGAACTTGCTTATCTTTATCGCGACGCCGGCATGAAGGCGCTGATCAGTTCTGCAGATTACATAACGCAGATAAGAGAAGCGCGCCAGGGCGCGCCGCAGCTTACGCATGTAGTTTTAACGGGGAAGAAAATTCCCCGCGACGCGATTTCCTATAGCACGCTTATCAGGCGGGAATCGGATAAATTAACTATTGAAGAAACGGATAATGATGATACCGCGGTGATGATTTATACTGCCGGTACCACCGGTGATCCCAAAGGAGTGATGCTTACTCATTATAACTGGTACACGCATGTCACCGGATATTATGAAACTGTTTTGCTTGATGCCTGGGGTGCGGTATCTAAAGGAACAATCAAAAGGCGAGGTGACGGGCAAGATAAAGCCGCCATGAAGAAAAGCGAAGTGTTCGGTGTCAACCGCAATAGGGTTTCGCTGATAACACTCCCGCTGTTTCATGGCTACGGTGTTTTTGCCTTGAATCTGGAATTTTTAACAGGCGGGAAACTGGTGTTAATGTCCCGCTGGGATGCCGAAGAGGCGATGAAACGGATTGAAAAATATAGAATTACTGAATTCCGCGGCGTGCCCACCATGTATATTCAATTGCTTAACCACCCCCAGGCGCACAAGTATGATTTGAGTTCGCTGGTAACCTGCATTTGCGGTTCCGCGCCGATGCCGCTTACCGTGGCGCGCCAATGGAAGGAAAAATACGGCATCGACATCTGGGAAGGGTATGGGCTGAGTGAGGCAACAACAGTCAACTGCGGTAATATCGCGCAGCGAAGGCCGCCCAAATACGGTTCCATCGGCACCTGTTACCAAAAGTGCAACACGATAAAAATTTTTGGTGAAGAGGGCAAAGAATTATCGGCCGGGCAGACAGGAGAGATTGTAATTAAAGGCCCCTGCGTGATGAAGGGTTACTGGAACAAGCCAAAGGAAACCGCCGCTGTCCTGAAAAACGGCTGGTTGCACACGGGAGATGTGGGCTATATGGATGAAGACGGTTATCTTTTTATAACTGATCGGAAGAAAGACCTGATTATCCGTGGCGGCGAAAATATTTATCCCAAAGAAATAGAAAATATTCTTCATCAGCATCCAGCAGTGCTGGAGGCGGGAGTTATCGGAATTCCCGACGCAGTTTACGGCGAGGCCGTCAAAGCTTTTGTTGTGCTTAAAAAGGAAGACGCTGTTTCCTGTGAAGAGTTAATGAATTTCTGTAAAGAAAATATGCCGGCATACAAAAGGCCAAAGGTCATTCAGCTTATGAACGAACTGCCCAAAAGCGCGGTAGGAAAAATTCTGCGGCGTGAGTTAAGAAATATCGATTAAATTAAAAAACAAAAACTCTGACGGATGATTTCTTATATTGAACGCATAAAAAATTAATGCTAGCTTAATTTGCGCAAAATAACCGGTTAAAATAGGATTTTATTTGTCATGAGAAGTTTTATCGGCAATTTTGTATTGTTAATGGGCGCGCTTTTTGTTTTTGCCTGTTCACCGCCGCAAATCCATAAATTCCACACTAATACTCCCGCGTCACCTGCTGACGCCCAGGCGCTTTTTTTCGATGCTTCGTCGAAGGGCGATATCATACTGGTTATGAGGCTGGTCGAAGAGAAAATTGTTCCTGTGAACTCGCGTGACCGTTTCGGATGGACAGGCTGGATGTATGCCGCGCGTTATGGGCACGACGGGCTTATCGAATATTTTCTGACAAAGAAGATTAATATCAATTGTAAAGATGAAAAAGGCCAAACCGCGTTGATGATTGCCGCCAGCGCCGGAAACACACAGGTTGTCAAATTTCTATTGGAAAACGGGGCTGACGCAACCATTCAGGATTCTTACGGATATACCGCGCTGAAGTGGGCGATTTATGACCATAGATGGGAATGCCTTGCCGCGTTGGCCGCTGTTAAAAAAACGGTTAATCTTCAAAATTCCGAAGGCGAAACAGCTCTACACCTGGCAGTGAATTTGCGTTACTATGACGCCGTTTCGCTTTTGCTTGCCAAAGGGGCAAATCCCAATATCAAAGACAAAAAAGGCGATACCCCGTTAATTATTGCCGCGTTGAGAGGTGACAAGGCGATAGCGCAGCTTCTTGTTTCCAGAAAAGCAAATGTATTTGTTAAAAACAATAAAGGAAAAACGGCTCTTGCTGTTGCCCGGGAGAATAACTATACGGAAATCGTAAATTACCTGATCAGGATAATGAAAAAACGATGAACAGGAAAAAAAGCTATCTCAGTATCATCTTCTTTGCTTTTGCGTTTTGCCTTACGGCATTTGTCGCCGGTTGTAGTTATCTAAGCATGAGCCGTGAAGATAACACGGCTACGCGTCCTAATTTTTATGGTGGAGAACGAAATCTCACCTATAATTGCGCGGTCATTAAAGGCAAAGTTATTAGCCCCGATGTGGTTAAAAAGCCAAACCTGCTTATCGCTTATCCTCTAAGGAGTAACGAAGGCGAGTTAAACGATTACATTCTTCTTAACAGCACAAGCCCTTTCATGCTGTATTTATCCGAGGGGCGGTATCACCTTTACACATTGACCGATTTTAACAATGACGGTTTTTACACTCAGGACGAAGTTTCCGGTGTTTATGGCTCGCTTTCATCTCCCCGGGAAATAACCTTGCGTAAGGAAGGCTTGATTAAAGACGTGGAAATTTACGCGTCACAAAATAATTCAGGCAAAATTGTTTTTCCGCGGGAAATAAGCATTGATGAAAAGCAGGCAAGAAATCAACTGACCTACAGCGGGCAGGTATCAAAAATTTATGACGAAAAATTTTCTTTGCAAAATGGTTCAGCCGGCTGGTGGAATCCTACTGCTTTCATGAAAGCTTTTGGCGCGCGTATCTATTTTATGGAAGAATATGACCCTAAAAAAATTCCTGTTCTTTTTGTGCACGGCGCGGAAGGCAGCCCCCAAAACTGGGTTTATTTTCTTATGCGTCTCGACCGCAGCCGTTATCAGCCATGGTTTTTTTATTATCCGTCGGGCATTCATCTTTCTCTATCCTCACAGCTTCTATACGATGAGTTAATGGAACTGCACGCAAGGCACGGGTTTAAGAATATGTGCATAGTCGCCCACAGTATCGGGGGTCTGGTTACGCGTTCTCTTTTAACGACGTATAAATTCGACAAGCAAAATAATTTCATCAAGGTTTATGTAACCCTGGCCACGCCGTGGTCCGGTTTTGAAATGGCGGACGCCTCACAGAAGTATCAGCACAAAAGCCTGCCAAGCTGGATGGATATAGGCGCGCAGAGTGTTTTTATCCGCCGTACCATGAACGCCAAACTGCCGCGGAATATCCGTTATTATCTTTTTTACGGTAAAAACGACATGGTTTGTGAAGGCCGGGCTTTGGATGAACGGGCAGTTTCAGATGCCAGGCAAACTTTTAGTTTCGATTGTGACCATAACTCAATTTTATCAGACCGTCATCTTTTCAGAAAATTCAAAGATATTTTACAAAAAGATTTTTACTGATTCTTAGATGATAATTTTATCTTTGTATAGCTGATCTACTTCACCGGGCCTGTAACTGAGCCATTCTTCGAGGATAAACCTGCTGTGTTCGCCCAAAGACGGCGCAGGCAGGCGGATACTTCCTTGGGCTTCAGAAAATTTGTAAGGGACGCCGGGAATTTCGATGTCGCCGAATTGTTGATGTTTAACTTTTTGGAACATTCCGCGCGCCTTCAGATTTTCATCATGATTTACCTGTTCGTTGGTGTAGGCTATACCGCAGGGGATTTTTTTGCTTTCCAGAATATTTATTATTTCCTGCGATGTGTGAAGCGAAGTCCACTCTTCGATAAGCGCGACCGCTTCTTCATGATTGTGGATTTGAGAAATAATATTATTGAATTTCGGATCGGTAACCATTTCCGGCCTTCCGACTACATCTGAAAGGGTTTTCCACTGGCGCGCGGTTACGGAAACAATGGCTACTTTCCCGTCTTTAGATTTAAAAAAACCGTAGAAAGGCATGCGGTCGGAAGAGTTCATAACCTCCTCCGGTTTTCTGCCCAGTCTTTTTTCGATGTCCTTTGCCACCTCTCCCAGCGCCTTATCCATCAGGGCGCGGTAATTGTTGAAATACATAACATCCTGCATGGAGATATCGATATAATGCCCCCGTCCGGTTTTCATTTTGTGAATCAACGCCAGCAAAGTGGCGTTGGCGGCGTAGGCGCCGGCCATTAAATCGCCCCAGTAGTTGGCGGGCATCAGATATGTTTCCTGGTCGTTCCAGAATTGGCCGCCGGTGGCCTGCGCGATGATATCAAAGGCGGCTCTTTCGGGATTAATCCCTGCCGCGCCGAAGCCGGAAATTTGAGTGTAGATAATATCAGATTTTAATTTTTTTAAATCGTCATACCCCAGGCCGTTTCGTTCCAGCGCGCCGGGGATTAAGTTTTGCACGAAAATATCCGCCTGCGCGGCGAGCCGCCGCATTATTTCCTGCCCTTCTTTTTCCTGCCAGTTGACGGCGATGCCGTACTTGTTGCGGTTTAAAACGGAGTAACAGCGCTCCGCGCCGGGCATCAGCTGAAAATTGATTCTTAACGTATCGCCTTCCGGCGGTTCA
>DSAV01000118.1 GCA_011046295.1 Deltaproteobacteria bacterium
CCTCAAAAGGTTTCCCCGTGTCTTTCACCACCGAACCGCGCGCCAGCCCCTGCGTGGGTGTGAGAGCAACACCGCGAATGGTATTGCTGTCCAGCTGGGTGAATACTTCGATAATCACATCTTCCTTTTCGCCGGCCGTCAATACGTTGCGAATCGGAGGCGCCTTTTTGGGGAAACGCACATCAACGACGCTGCTACGCACAGACAAAACTTTTCCTTGATCGAGCTGTTTTTGTTCCACGTTTATCTCCTCGTTATATTTTTATGATTTAAAAGTTTCATAAATTCCCTCCAGCTTTCGGACGCTTTCCATCAACCAGCCAATCACACCGCCTATGATGATAAACATTACGGCGCGTATGACATCATCCACGAAAGGAACTCCTTTGAGAAAAAGAGCGTGGCTCAACAAAATCAAAGTTGCGAGGAATAAAGGCGCCAGTATTCCTTTTCTGCCCCACCATATAGAAGCCAATATTATCGGGATATAAAAAAGATGGGTGAATATTGCTTCCGTCCCCTGTACGGCATGGTTGTAATAAGTTATTATTGTGGCTCCGGCAAGAAGGATGACCATCGATGTTGTTTTATAGATGTTTTTTGTGCCTCCGATAAGTTTTCCCATCAGCATGGTTTTTACAAAGCCAAGTTTTTTTTCCACGTCGCCCACGGTCAGTTCCTGGTATTTTTCCGTCACCTGGTACGAAACATAATCGAACATGAGAATAGTCCGGTTGAGGCTCTCCACCGCCTGCTGCTTTTCCAGCGCGGTCACAAATGTTCCCTGAAATTCGGCGTAAAGCCAGAGGTGACGCCGCAGGAGAATCAGCGCGTACAGCGCTTCGTGCAAGGGGATTTTCTGCTCGTAAAATTCTTCGGCATATTTCCAGGAAAATGTCTTGGCCTCCTCATAGGGGACTTGAGCCATCGACATCTGGCGGAAAAGCCGGTAAAAATTTACTCCCTGCTCGATGACCATATCTTCAGGCAAAGATTGATACGACGGCGTCCTGTTGTGCTTCATAACATCCGCCGCCCATTGCCGGGCCATTTTCTCCGCCTTGCTTTCTATAAGGTCTATAAGTTTGGTAGCGTAAGAAGATTGCATTTTGCTTTTCTCCTTTTTATGAATGACTGCTTTTTCCCGGTGTATTGTCTTTCAACAGCCTCCAATATTCCCTGGCGATTACATAGACAATATAGTCGAACATAAGAATCGTTCTGCTCAGGCTTTCAATTGCTTTGCGGTGCTCGGTTTCCATGGTGAAGATGGACTGAAATTCGGCATAAAGCCAGATATGACGGCGCATCAAAATAAGAGCGTAAACTGCTTCATGCAGAGGGACGCCTTCAGCGTATTTTTCAAAAAATTCTTCGGCTTTTTCAAAAGGTGCTTCGTGAAAGAACATTTCATGAAAGTTGGTGTAAAAATCTTTTGCCTGAAGGATAATTTTATCATCCGGAGCATTATGATAGCTGTAAGTCCTCAGATTGGTTTTTACGTCTTTTGCCCATTGCGCCGTGATTTGCTCGGCGTTTTTTTGCGTCAGGTCGATAAGCTTAGTGACAAAGGTTCTCATTCCGGATGATTCTCCTTTGCGTTTCAGTATCAGCAATGGGCATGCCAAAAGAAAGATTCGCCGTGCATACTGCTCGTGGCGAAAGTCCGGCCATATCAATTACGTTGCTTTATTAGTGCTTTGCGTCAGGCCAGCCGCAAATATTTTTCGCTGGTAAAGATGCGCGGTGGCGTAAAGACAAATTTTCAGGCGAAATAAATGTCACGGGATTTCAGGCAAAAGACTTTTACTTTGGATCCGGCAGATAAAAAAGTAAAAAAATACCAGAGATTGTGAGCAAAGACTTTTTTGTCATCACCGGCGACTTAAATGTCGTCAAGAATTTTTTCCCAGCGGGGATTATTCTTTGCCGCGGCGATTTTTCTCTGCAGTTGTCGTAAAGTAATTCCAAGAGCCCGCGCGGCGTGTTTTTTGTCGCCTTTTGTTTTATTTAAAGTATAAAATAAATGTTCTTCATCATTTTCCTTGATGGTGCATAAATGACGCGTAAAGAGAGAAGGTGCCCCAGACGCCATCCCCAGGTGCTGTGGTAAAATTGTGTCCGCTTCGGCGACAAGTACGGCGTTTTGCACAATCTGGTCAAGTTCCCGAATGTTTCCCGGATAATCCCTGGCGATAAGCAAATCCAGCGTTTCCGCGGCGAAGGAGCAGACATCTTTGCTGTAATGTTTGCAAGCTTCCTGAAGAAAGTAGTTTGCCAGCAGGGGCACGTCGCCAACCCTTTCCCGCAGGGGAGGCAGGTGAATGTGCGCTGATTTGAGGCGGTAGAGCAGGTCAAGCCGGAAACTGCCCTCACGGCAGGCTTTATCGAGATTTTTATTGGAAGCAGATATGACCCGGACATCAACCCAGACGGGTTTTGAGGAGCCCAGAGGGTAAAAAGATTTCTCTTCCAACACGCGCAGTAATTTTGATTGCAAATCGACGGGCAATTCTCCTATTTCGTCAAGAAAAAGGGTTCCCCCGTCCGCCTGCTCAAAATAGCCCTGATGAGGAAAATCCGCCCCGGTGAATGCGCCTTTCGCGTGGCCGAAAAACTGGCTTTCAAACATCGCGGCGGGAATGGCGCTGACATTTACGGCAATGAAAGGCCCCTTGGGCATGGGGCCGGCGCGATGAATGCCGCGCGCCACCAGTTCTTTGCCGGTTCCCGATTCGCCCGTGATCATAATGGGATTTCCGCTGGCGGCCATAATTTTCGCGTAAGAAAGCAAAGAAAGCATTCGGGGACATTGAGTGATAATATCCTTAAAAGCTTCGGATATTTTCTTTTTGCCGTCCTGTACTGCCGCGGACAATCCCACCGTCAAACCCCTGTGTTCATATGCCCTTTTTATGGCCAGAAAAAGAAGGTCATTGTCCACCGGTTTAACCAGATAGTCGTAAGCCCCCAGCCGGATTGCTTTTACCGTAGTCGGAATATCATCAATGGCGGTAAGAATGATAAACTCCGTATGCGGGCGGTAAGGTTTTGTCGCTTCCAGCACCTGCAGGCCGTCCACTTCCGGCATCAGCAAATCGAGAAGCACGATGTCGAAATCCGTCTGCCTTATTTTTTCAATGGCGTCTTTACCGTTGTTGCAGATATCCACGCTGCGGATACCGCGCCATTTAAGCAGGCGCCTTACCGAATTCAGCGCTACTTCTTCGTCGTCAACAATCAGTATTCTCATAATCTTTGCCTGCCTACCTCACGAATAATGTTTTGCAGCTGTGATATTTTAAAAGGTTTCTTCAAAAGATACTCCGGCTGCACCGGAGATTTTTCCTGCTGTTTCATAGCGGAATTTTCGGAAGAGTAAAAAATCGTGGGCAGAAGGGGAAACCTCTCCTTTATTTTTTTTAAAAGTTCCCATCCATTTATGGCCGACAGGTTGATTTCCGAAATAAATATATCAACCTCCGGATGATCCTCCAGATACGCAACAATGTCTTCGGATGAGTAGTTATCTTTATAAGGCCAGATAATAACGCCGGGCAGGCTCATTTTTATTTCGTTAAGATAGTTGTTATCCGTGTCCAGACAAAGAATGGCCGGTTTTATATCGATTTTTTTACCCTTTTCCAGCGGCAAATAAATGGAAAAGCGGCTTCCGAGGCCGGGCCGGGAAAGTACGGCAATAATTCCGTTGTGCTCCTTGATTAATCCGTAAGAGATGGAAAGTCCAAGCCCCGTTCCTTCTTTATCCCTGCGGGTAGTGAAAAACGGTTCAAATATGTGATCCAGCAAATCCTGTTTTATTCCCGTGCCGTTGTCTTCAATTTCCACAAGGATAGCTTTCAGCCTTTCAATTTTTCGCGCGGTGATTATAATTCTTCCCTTCCTGTCCGGAAGGATGGATTGATGAGCGTTGATAAGGAGATTGGCGATTACCTGTTCTATCTTTTGAAAATGCCCCTGAATAGGCGGCAGCTTGCTGTCGATGTAGCGGTCTATACGGGAAACTGTTTTGCGTACCTGGGCACCGACAATAATCAAAACTCCGTTGATGACTTCTTCGATCTGCACCGGCTTCTTGTCTGCCGATTCATCTGTGCGGGCGAATTCTTTCAGCCCCGCGATTACCCTTTTAATGCGCTGGGAAGCGATTTTAAATTCCTCGATAATTTCTTTCATGTTCGTGGATACCTCCACGTAACTTATACCTTTATCACCCCAATCCATATGAGAGGCGCCGTTGCTGGCGAGAATGGGATCCACAGCATCCCACATTTCTTCAAGCAGCGGAATATTATTGGCGATGAAACTCACCGGATTGTTGATTTCATGAGCAACGCCCGCTACAACCTCTCCCAATGCCTTTAGCTTGTGAGACTGCATCATTTGCTGAACACGCAACCCTGCCTCATGGCGAATTTGCTTTTCCTCGGTTATGTCCTGCCATGCTCCGACGACATAGCTTTTACTCCTCTTGTTAGGGCGAATCAGGCGGCGGTGGTCGGAAAACCAGCGATATGAACCGTCCGAAGCGAGAAAGCGATATTCAAATATTAAGTCTGACTTTGGCTTTGCCCATTTTAACGCGTCAATGATTCTTTCGCGGTCTTCCGGATGGAGGCGCTGATGCCAGAAATTGTGGTTCTCAATAAATTGCTGTGGGGTGTAACCCGTGATTTCTTTCACACTGTTACTGACAAAAGTGAATTTGGAGCTTGCATTGGCACTGCAGGTGTAGGAAATGATGGGCAAAGATTCCAAAATGAGGGAAAGATGGTCGGTACTTTCTTTTAGTGCTTTGTTGGCGCCGGCCAATTCGCGGGTTCTCTTTTTTACTTTTTCTTCCAGTTGTTCGTGCGCCTTCAACAGCGCCTCCTGCGCTTTTTTCGCCTGAGTTATGTCTTCCAGGGTTTCGATGGCCCCGATTATTTTGCCTTTGTTATTGCGGATGACAGCGGCGGTAAAACGCAGCCATCGGCCTCTTTTTCCCAATGCGGGGAAAAAATCCGTGGCTTCGTAAGCCCCGTCAATTAATTTGGATTTGATGTATTTCTCTGAATACCAGTGGGGAATATCGTGTTGAAATTCATCAACAAGCAAATCAGCCATACAGGGGCGCTCAGTTTTGTAAAAAGCACGCCACTGCTGGTTTGTGCCGACGACATTTTTGGCTTTGATTCCGCTGAGTTCTTCAAGCGCCTTGTTCCAGTAGATAACCAGGTGGTCTTTGCCTATTATAAAAGTGGGGATGGGAGAGCTTCCGACAATGCTTTGCAGGGTTTTCTGGCCGCTTAGGAAAACTTCCCGTGCCCAGATGCTTTCGCTTTTTTCCTTTTTAACGCTTTTTGTTTTTTTTTGGCGATATTTATCTGTCATAAAATTTTAAATATGGCCCTGATTTCGCCGGTTGGAATTTATACGGCATTATTGTCAAAAAACAATTTTCGCAAGAAATGTTAAATGACTATAAAAAGAAGGCTCTTTTGTGTCAAGCTAATTAAAACGGTTCTAATTGCGGATATACACAAGCTGTATGAACGGAATTGATAAGATGCGCCCTGTCAACACGGCGGGGGCGACAGGAAAAATGACTGCGCGTCAAGAAAATACCCGGCAATATGACAAACTAATGAGCGAAAGAAGCCAAACCCTCAGGCGTAATTTCAAAACGGTGGCAATACATCATTAATAGCGCGAATAAGTGACGTTTCAAAGTTGCGGCAATTTTAGAAAGACAACAATTCTGCCGGGTGACGTTCTCTCTTTCCGCTGTTTTTTTGTTTTGCCGATGTTATTTCCCGCTAATATAAAGCCAGTAAAGGCTTGCAGTTTATTAAGTGAATATTTCATATACTTCTTCCATTTTTTTTACGCTTTCCATCAGCCAGCCGAGTACGGAGCCGATAGCGACAAACATAACAGCGCGGACAATATCAGCCGTGAAAGGTATGCCTTTGAGGAAAAGAGCGTGACTGATTAAAATCAAAGCGGCCAGGAAAACGGAAACTAAAATGCCTTTCTTGCCCCACCATATGGACGCCAGAATAATCGGGATGTAAAAAAGATGAGTAAAGGTGACTTCCGTTTCCTGAATGACATGATTGTAGTAAGTAAGGATTATTGCCGCCGCAAGCAGGAGAAGCATCATGATTGTTTTGTGTATATTTTTCGTGCCTCCGATAAGCTTCCCCATCAGGAATGCTTTTACGATACCCAGCTTTCTATTTACGCTTTCCGCGGTAAGTTCCTGGTATTTTTCCGTTACCTGATAAGACACATAATCGAACATCAGGATTGTCCGGTTAAGACTTTCCACCGCCTGCTGTTTTTCCAGTGCGGTGACAAAAATTCCCTGAAATTCAGCGTAAAGCCACAGATGCCTTCTCATCAGAATCAAAGCGTAGAGGGCTTCGTGCAAAGGTATTTTCTGTTCGTAAAATTCTTCGGCATATTTCCAGGAAAAGTTTTTTGCCTCATTATAGGGAACTTCCGCCAGGGACATTTGCCGGAAAAGGCGGTAAAATTTAATTCCCTGTTCAATCACCATTTCTTTCGGCAGGGAATGATAAGAAGGCGTCCGGTTGTGCTTCACCACGTCTGCCGCCCATTGCTTGGCTATACTTTCGGCTTTGCTCTCTATAAGGTTAATGAGTTTCGCTGCATAAGCTTGCATGCTTCATTTCTCCTTTCCGGCATCAGTTAAAATATGTTCGATTAATAAAAAATATACGCGTTAATGACCGTTTTTTTGCCACTCCAAAAGTTCCGGTTCCTTTTTGCGTGTGCGATAATATTAGGTGACACAACTATAAAAAGAAGATTCTTATGTGTCAAGTGAATAAAAATTGCTTCTGTTATGCCCTAATTTACGCAATTTGCAGCGAAAATAGTTATGTTTAAAGTGTTGGAAAGCAAGGAAAATGCTTGTGTGTCAGAAAAATTTATCCGATAATACAGACAAGAAAAAGCGGTTTTGCATTTATGCTTTCTTGTGGGCTTTGCCAAAGGGCAGGCGGATTGTTTTTGGGAGTATGTTTTATGGAGTTACCTGAAAAATATTTGGATATAAGAAACAAGTTTGTCGAAGCTTTAAAAACGGGGAATTTTTCCGCGATTGCCGCGATATCTTTGGATGATCTGAAACTGGCAAAAATTCACTTAAGCGCTGATCGCAACCTGCCATATTACTCTCTGCTTGCGCAAACTCTGACCGAGAGAGAAAAAGCCACGATGGAAACGAAAGAAGGGGTTCGAGTTGCCGGGGTCGAATCAAACTATGCCCAGAATCAGCATATATTTTTGGCGCATAAATTTACGGACGAAGGTTTGATAACGCCCTTGAAAAAGACGATAGAGCAACATAAGTTTTTTTGGGCTGAAGCGAATAAGAAAGATTTGGGAAAAATTTCCACGGACGTGCTGGCCAAGATCAAAAAAAGCGGTTTTTTTATCGCGGTTATGACCATGCAGCACGAATTACGGGACGGAAATTTTACGTCTGACAGTTGGGTGCTGGAGAAGAAAGCCGCCGCGCTGGCTTTCGGCCAGAGGCCGGTTATCATGGCGGAAGAGGGAATTGAACGCCACTATATAGGATTTGTGCAAAGTGACGAGCAGATAATTTCTTTCACCAGAGATAATTTTAGCGCCAGAGCGCAAGACGTCATCAACGGAATTGACACGATATATAAAAAATCCCTTACCAAGGGGTTGATTTGATTATAAGGATGCTATTTTGAAGAGGAATTTGATTGGTTACTGTTCATTAGGAACGCTACTCCAAAAAATCCCAAAGCGCAAATTATGGGAGGTATTTGACTGTAAATGAGAGATGACAGTCAATTATACTTTCCAAATTAATTACACTTCGGTCATGCGCCCCATTTAGGAAACCAGTTGCACAGAGAGATGCCTTCTTGTAAATTTAAGAAAAAGGAGGACATCAAATGGGGAAGAAAGTCAAGAAGCATTCAGCGGAGTTCAAGTTCAA
>DSAV01000212.1 GCA_011046295.1 Deltaproteobacteria bacterium
ATATATCCCCATGCAGCGCTTCGGCGGGGATGACGAATTAAAAACGGCGGTGCTTTTTCTGGCGTCTCCCGGCACGAGTTACTGCACGGGCGTGATCCTTAATGTCGACGGCGGCTGGGTTTCCGTCTAGTTGCAGATATTTGTTTACAGCATGAAAATTGAGCGTTCCCGGTTATTCGCTAAAGGCGATACAACCGGGAACATTTTTTAAGTACCGTTATCTGCGCAGGTATTTAAAGCTGGGCCCCGGCCTGCCAACAAAGCACGAGCGGTTGAAGCCATATTTGTTAATTATTGCCAGAGAATCACGCGCCTCGTTTTCCTTGTTGCCGAAGCTGAACATCCAGTGACTGCCGTCAACAATTTTCCAGTCTCCGTTTATGTATTTAACTTCCGCCGAAGCGGGATTAAATCCGATGCAGTCTTCGCCGGATAATCTTCCGCCGGGAGAGTTTCCGGAAGCCAGCATGTACTGAAATGACGGGCCGGGACGGCCGACAAAGCAGGATTGGTTCATGCGATAATGTTGAATGATACTTAAAGCCTTATCCGCTTCGTCTTTCTTGGCAGCGAAGCTGAACATCCAGTGGCTCCCGTCAACAATTTTCCAGTCACCCTTGATATTTTTTACTTCCGCGGTAGCCGGATTAAAAGATATACAATCCTCTTTTATGTCCGCCTGCGGAGGGGGCCCGGGACGCGGCTTAAGCCCGGGACGCGCCTGGGGCAACTGTACCTGTCTGCACAGACTTCGCGGGTCAACGTTAATAACATTGGGCGATTCGTTGTTGTCCTCATTGAGCTCATCGACAAGCCTCAAAGGATCCACAATTGCCTTGAAAGGATGCGGCGCGGCATTCGTGATGTGGTCGGGATCTCCCTTAAGATAATAAACAGGAATCAATACTGTATGGCTACCGCCGGGAGGAATCGCGGGCAGTTCCACTCCGTTTCCCCAGCCGTTGCCGTGCTGATCCAGTGCCTGTACCATGGCTTTGCGGGGAATCGCCGGTGAAGCCGCCGTGCCGATATTGGCAACTGTTACCTGGAAGGTGAAGATGACGTTATCGGGCGCGCACTTGCCCCATTCTTTCAGGCCGAACGACCGGATAATGAGATCCGGCTTATTTTGCGCGGCGTCACGGCATTGAACAGTGAAGTTTGCCCGGTTAGATTCGACGTTCTGCGGATAGATAACGCTGATGGCCTGCCAGCCGGAAAAGGAAGGCAAACCCGGCACGCCCAATCTCCAGGTGGTGCTGACCCTTTGCGAGCCGTCCCTGTCAAAAGTCAGCGTTTGAACAGGGGCGGATGCGCCGTCGCTGCGGGTAAACCGATACTGAACATTTAACGGAGGTCTGGTAATATTTCTTACCGTGATTGTGCCTTCGAATTTAATAGTTGCCGGACAGGATGCGGAATAATTTGCGGGTATTGCCCTTAATCTTGCCGTGATATTCGGCTGGGCATTAACTGTCTGGATACCACCTAACAAAAAAAGACTGCCGATAAAGAACGAAAAAAACAGCAAGGATATTTTGTTTACAATCACCTTTTTCATAATAAATCTCCTTTTTTTGTCTACTGTTCATTCGATGGTTATTTTGAGACATGAAAAAAAATCAACCGACTCTTTGGATTTTTAATCTGATTGAATGCCGTGTCACCACCTCCTTTTGGCTTTGAATCCTGCCGTTTCGTTCTTGAATGCTAGCACTATTTTTTCAATCAGGATATAGATTATTTTCGAGCAAACAGCCTTCTTATATGCCTGTAACTACTTGATATAAATGGTGGTTGTAACAGGGGGATATGAAAAACAGTTTAAGAAAACACAGAAGCCCCGGAACCGGAAACGACTCGGTGCTTCTGTGTTTGAGGACAGAGAAAAAAACTGTTCGAAAAGTCAAATCAGTTAAGTGCTAAATCAACCGATTAGTTTCATTTTTTATCAACACCGCGGCAAATTATTTAATATCGAGCGGACGGACAACACCCGCGTCGATTAGCTTTTGCAAATCTTCGCGCAGTTTTTTCGTTTCCTCGCCGTATCGGGCCCAATTACCTTCTCGCAAGAAACGCTGTGCCCGGTCGTAGCGGCTAAGCGCGTTTTGCGCGAGTTCCCGTATGGAAAGAGCGCGAGGATCAGCAGCGTGTCTGGCGGCGGCGGCTTCGAGGGCCGAGCGAGATACAGCGGGGCGTCCGCCCAGTAGGCTGTCAAGAGCTTCCTGCAGCCCTTCTTCCATGACAACGCGATTCCCGTCGGAAGCAAGGACGCGCCTGAGTTCCGGCAGCCTTCCTTCAACAGCACGCAGGAAAAGAGGCTTTATGTACAATATGGAGTTAGCTACAGGAATGACAAGCTGACTTCCGCGCAGCACCCTTGTTCCCGCCTGGTCCCAGAGCGCGAGCTGCTGGGCGATTTCGGCGGTCTGGTCGATGCGCGCTTCAATCTGCATGGGGCCGAAAACCAGCTCGCCGCGCGGAAAGCGGAAGAGAAGGAGGCTGCCGTAGTTGTCGCCGTCCGAACGGCCGGAAAGCCAGGCAATCATGTTGTCGCGCTTTACCGGCGTAAACGGCATCATCAGCATGAATTCTTCCTGCTTTTCGTCAGGAAAACGCAAAATGGTGTAATAACTTTCCATGGTCTGAGCCGCGCCGAAAACACGCTCGAGGGGGAATTCCCAGACGTCTTCGCGGTTGTAAAACATGACGGGGTCTCGCATATGGTATGTGCGGAACATGGATGCCTGAATATCGAAAAGATCCTGAGGATACCTTATTTGCGCGCGAAGCCCCTCGGGCATATTCTCGATGGGCTCAAATAAATCGGGAAAAACTTTTTTATAAACGCGAATCAGCGGATCTTTGTCTTCATCAATGATGTAAAAAGTTGTATCGCCGTTATAAGCGTCAATGACGACTTTGACGGAATTCCTGATATAGTTAACTCCCCGGCTGTAGGGACGGGAATAAGGATAGCGTCTTGAGGTGGTATAAGCGTCATAAATCCAGTACAGGCGGCCGTCGACAACAGTTATGTACGGGTCTTCGTCAAAAGAGAGAAATGGAACCAGCGTGCGCACGCGCTGGTGTATATTTCTGTTGTAGACTATCTGGCTTTCCGGCAGAATATAATCGGTAATCAGGTAGTTGATGGTACCGAAATGAATGGAGAAAATCAGTCTCCTGAACAGCGATTTAACATTGACGCCCGTTTCTTCCTGGTAGGTGGCAAAGACGTTGGTTTCTCCATATGGATAATCAAATTCTTCCGTGCCGGCGCGCACCACGATAGGTTCGTTCGTGCGTTCGCCGAAATAGATTTCCGGGCGGTCCAGCTCGAGGTCAACGTTTATACTGGGCGGAATATCGCGGATGAAAAGCTCCGGCAGTCCTTCTTCGGTAAAAACGTTTACCGGGCTGGCAACCACGCCGTAACCGTGAGTATAAATGAAGGTTTTATTTACCCATGTCTGAGAATCGGCCGAGAGCCTTCGCTGGTCGAGTTCGCGCGGGGCAAGCATAATCTGGCGATAGTCCCCATTGAAAGCGTAGCGCGCGATATCTATGTCATTAAAGTCATAATACGGGCGGATAGCCTGTATCTGAGTATAGGTGTCGAGAAGAGGACGGTAATCCCAAAGGGGGATATTTTCTATGGTCAGGCGGTTTTTCGAAATATCCCCGCGGGTCAGGGTATAATCCACCGGGTAAGGCTTCTCCACAATTTCATTTAAGCCATAGGCGTCCCGCGTAGATTTAATGTGGTGGTCAAGGTAAATTCTTTCTCTCTCAAGTTCGTTGGGGTCAACAGAAAACCGCTGTACAAAAGCGGGTAGAAGCCCGCTGAAAACAATGCCGGCCACTAATAGCAGGCCAAGCCCGGCCAGCGGCAGTTTAATATCAGCTTTTACAATTCCCCATAATGCGAGCGCTATGCCCACAACGCAGGCGAAAATGCGGATGTTGTAAGAGGTGACGCGAATATTTTCATCAACATACGTCATGCCGAAGACAACGCCTTCCGGAGAAAACAGCAGTTCAAAACGTCCCAGCCAGTAACTGAAAATCTGGATGGCGAAAAAGACAATAAGCAAAACGATACCGTGCTTTTTAGCGGCTTCTGACACGGTTACACGCTGGGGTGTCAACACGATCCCTCCGCCGATAAAATACGCTCCCGCTGCTATAAGTATGCTCACCATGAGAACCGCGTTGAAGTAGTTGCGCAGTATCTCCCAAAAAGGCAGGGAGAACAGATAAAAAGAAATATCTCTGCCGAAAATCGGATCTGCCTGCCCGAAAGGCGACTGGTTTATGTACATGAGGACTTCAAGCCAATGTGAGGCGGGATACATACTGATGGCCCATGCTATAAACAGCATGATAAAAAGAAGAATCCACCAGGCGATTTTCGTGGGAAGGGCAAGCTGCCCCATGTCCATCACTGACTGACCGCGCGGCGCCAACCGGTAAGCCACGAAAAGGTTGATTCCGCCAAGTAACAGAAAAGCTAAAAAGAATATGGCACGGATAATATATTCCGTGGTGAAATAAGTCCAGAAAACCGATGAGACGCCGAGGGAAGCAAAGAAATAAAAATCTACAAAGGCGTCAATTATCGTAGTGGAGAAAGAAGAAAAAACAATAAACAGGATAATACCTATCCCGATATATTTCATTTTTGGGGGCATGGCAAATTTCCTCACATTTTTTTCGGCAGCGCCGGTATTTTTTTGTTATTGCGAAACTATAGGGTAAAGAAGTTGCCCTGTCAAGACTAACCGGCTATTGTCTGTTATGAGCAATAGTTAGCGCTAAATATGGCTTTTTTGGTAATATCAATCAATACCGGATTGAACAAAATCCTGAAATCATCTATAAAGTAAATCATGGGAGTCAATGATAGAAAACAATGTCCGGTAATAACTTTTTGAAAGAAAAAATGAGTTCGGCACCACGCTCTCCCGGCGTCTATTTAATGAAAGACGCGCGGGGAAAGGTTATTTACGCGGGCAAAGCGAACAATCTGAAAAGCCGCATAAATTCTTATATTACCCGCAAGGATACCCGACCCATGGCGCCTTTTCTGATGGCGCGAGTATCGGGTATAGAATTCATTACCACTTCCACGTCTAAAGAAGCGCTGATTCTCGAAAACAACATCATTAAGAAACATCATCCGCGCTACAACGTGTTCTTGCGCGATGACAAAACTTATTATCATTTATCTTTAGACGCAACGGAGAAATTTCCCCGCCTGCAACTGGCGCGCAAACGCGTAAACGTTGATGCCCTGTATTTCGGGCCATATCCATCCGGGCTTGCCGCCAAAGAGACTTTGCGCTTTGTGCAGCAGATATTTCCTCTGCGTTCGTGCCGTAACCGGGATTTCAAACTGCGCACTCGTCCCTGCCTGGAATACCAGATAGGACGATGTTTGGCGCCCTGCAATAACTTAGTCGATGAGGAGAGCTACAGGAACCTGGTCGATAACGCCGTGGCTTTTCTGCGGGGGCGCCGAAGGGAATTGATTTCCGATTTAAACAGGCAGATGCAGGAGGCGTCGAAAAATTTGAATTATGAAGAAGCGGCGCGCCTGCGTGACCGCATAGCGGCGCTGGAGCATGCTTTGGAAAAACAACATGTCGATTACCCGGCAGATAGAGACCAGGATGTTTTGGGTGTTTATGCCGAAAGAGATATCTATTGTCTGTGCGTTTTGTTTGTACGCTGTGGCAAGCTGCTCGGTTCCAAATCGTTCGAGCCTCTTAAAACAAAAGAGTCCCTGCCGGAAATTGTCGCTTCGGCGCTGCAACAATATTACGAAAATGGCGGTTTGCCGGATGAAATAATTCTTTCCTGCCGCCTGCCCGAAGAAAGCGTCATCGCCGAATGGCTTTCCGACAAAAAAGGAAAAAGGGTTGTAATTACGACCGCCCAACGCGGCGCGAAAAAAGCCCTGCTGGATATGGCTTGCGCCAATGCCCGTGAAATTTTCATATCGGCACAAAATAAAAGTAAGGAAAATATTTCCGCCCTAGAAATACTTAAGGAAAAACTGGGACTAACTAGTCTGCCGCGGCGTATTGAATGTTTTGATATATCAAATATCTCAGGAAAGCATGCCGTGGGTTCTATGGTAGTTTTCAAAGATGGCAAACCGGATAAATCCGCCTATCGGCGTTTTCGTATCAGAATGACGGATGAGCCCGATGATTACGGCATGATGCGCGAAGTAATTTCCCGGCGCTTTACCGGAGCTGATGAACTTCCGGATTTGATAGTGGTTGACGGAGGCAAAGGCCAGCTCAATATCGCCCTTTCCGTGTTGCAATCTTTAAAAACAAAAATGGATGTCATTGGTTTGGCCAAGGAAGAACATAGAATATTTTCCGGCGGGGGCAAGATAGCAAAGAAAGCGGGAAAAATGCCCGATAGAGTTTATCTGCCCGGACGCAAGGATGCTGTTTTTCTTTCCTCTTCACCATTTGCGTTGGCGCTGTTACAGAGAGTGCGTGACGAGGCGCATCGCTTTGCTCTGAGCTATCATCGA
The DNA here is from genome assembly GCA_011046295.1 of Deltaproteobacteria bacterium. GTDB lineage: Bacteria > Desulfobacterota > Syntrophia > Syntrophales > Smithellaceae > UBA4810. The sequence goes on from DSAV01000212.1 coordinate 6,560, forward strand.
CAGCTCAGACAAAAAGTAAATTTGAAATCGGCTCTTGATGAAATGCAAGATATCGGAAAGCGTCGTAAGAATATATTGCTGAAACATTTCGGCTCTGTAAAGAATGTGAGAGAAGCTACGCTTGAGGATTTGCGCAAAGTTCCCGGCATAGGTAACGATCTGGCGCAAAAGATATATTCTTGCTTGCATAATTATTAACAATAACGGCAATTAATTACGTTTGAGTAATTATTTCTATGTTTTTAGCAACTGTTTTTATTATAGCTGTAGCACTGGGTATTGACGCTTTTTCTGTGGCCATCGGTATTGGCGCGGCAAATCATCAAAAACCGTGGTGGCCGCCGGTTTTACGTCTTTCCCTCGCTTTCGGTTTTTTTCAGTTCATGATGGCCGTCCTCGGATGGCTTGCCGGTTCAACGATTGTGGAAATGATTGCAGCATTTGACCACTGGGTAGCTTTCGGGCTGTTGGCTTTAATCGGAGGCAAAATGATTTGGGAAGGACTAGAAAAGGAAGAAAGAAAAGAAAAGTCGGATCAGACAAAAGGATTGCCATTGCTGATGCTGGCGATCGCGACAAGCATTGATTCACTGGCCGTGGGTTTCAGCTTTTCCGTGCTTAAAAATCCTATTTTATTGGCCGCGGTTATTATTGGCATTGTCTGTTTTTTCATGACTGCGCTGGGCATGATGTTCGGCAAGGCGCTGGCGAAAATATTCGGCAAGAAGGTTAGCATTTTCGGCGGACTGGTTTTGATTGCGATTGGCGTGAAAATATTAATAGAGCACATATAAGGACGAAGGCTTAGGACTTAAAGGTGAAGAGCGGGGCAATGCACTATCAAATAATAAAGGCGGGAAATGAAAATATCGGTGTTGTTTGGAATTACAAAGGCAAAAAACAACAAATAAAAAAAATATACCTGCCTGCGCGAAAAGATAAGTTGATGTCGCAAATAAAATCTGATTTTCCCTCAATCGAAAAAAAACCGCGAATAATCGGCAATCGCGTGGATAGACTTATTACTGATTTATATAAGGGCAAAAAGAAAAAATTTAATTCGTCTGTACTGAACATGGACAATTTAAAACCATTTTCAAAAGAAGTATTAAAACACGCCTGTAAGATTCCGCATGGCAAAGTGGTTACATATTCCGGTCTGGCGGCGGAAATTGGCAAACCGAATGCGGCCAGGGCGGTAGGACAAGTGATGGCACATAATCCATTTCCCATTATCATTCCCTGTCATCGCGTTATTCGCGCCGATGGGACACTGGGCGGTTTCAGTGGTGGAGTAAAAATGAAAAAACATTTATTGAGGAAAGAGGGAGTTCTGGCCGATATCCGCGGGCGGGTTTCTTGAAAATATTCCATAAATCAAGCTTTCTTTTTTTTATAAAACGG
>DSAV01000167.1 GCA_011046295.1 Deltaproteobacteria bacterium
CCATGACGGCCTGTATGCGAAAAATGCTCATCACGCTCAATGCTATGGTAAAGAACAATGAACCTTATCAACCCAAAATTAGGGAGGTCCGTGCTTGACTTTTAATACAGTCGCTTATGCCTTATACCCTTCCGTATTTATCCTCCAGCCTCTCAATATCATCCTCGCCGAAATATGTGCAGGTTTGGAAATTAGTTATTTTATCCAGTATTCTTATTCGGTGGAATTGTATTAATTTTACCCTTATCCCATACCGCAATTGACCGTCCCTGGCTTCTATGCGTGGCAATTGCTTTAGCGACTGCTTTTTTGAATGCAATTTTTGCTTTTTGCTCAATAGGCATTTTCTTTATTTTTTTATCGTTCACTTTTTTTCTTGCCGGCATTTTTTGCCACCTCCTGAATACTATTAAACAAATGAAAGTTTATTATCGTCAGCATTCCATCTTTCTCAAAGGCCACTTCTTTAGGTATTTTACCAGAATTATCAAACAACATCCAAAAATCAACAAGTGGTCTATATAAATGAAAAAAGTTGTAAATTCCTCGCTCGAATCTTCTTTTGACATCAATTACCGGAACATCATGTCCACCTGCTTTTACTCGCGTTTCAATCCGTCGTATCGCTAAATTTACATCCTGTAGCCAAAGAAAGAACAGATGAATTTTATAACCCTTGCCTTTCAATCTTTGCATGAGATGCAAATAACTTTTGCCAGCCAGCGTCGTTTCAAATGCAAAATCGTGTTCATAATCGATATGCCGCCTGATTTCTTCAAGCACCAGCTTCCCAGCCTTCACTGCCGCCGACTCCGGGGCAAAAGGCGAAAGACCTGCCGCAATTAAATCGGCATTAACAAAATGAATGCAGTCTGCATAATTAGGGAGAAACTCTTCCATAAAAGTTGTTTTACCAGAGCCATTTGGGCCGGCAACAATATAAACATTCGGTGTCGTCTTGCTTCCCGCTTTATTCATTTATTTAACTACCCGTCCGTATTTATCTTCTAAGCGTTCAATATCATCCTCGCCGAAATACGTGCCGGTTTGGATTTCGATAATAATCAGTTTTTCGGTATTGGTATTTTCCATGCGGTGCGCCGCGCCTGAGGGTATATCAATCGCGCTGCCGGGCTTTACGGGATATTTCTTTTTCTCCAGCGTGACCTCTCCCTCACCGGAGATAATAAACCAGTGTTCCGCGCGCTTTTTGTGCCGCTGAAGGCTCAGAACTCCGCCGGGATTCACAACAATTCTTTTCACTTTGTGATCCGGGGCGTCGGAAAGTACTTCGTAATATCCCCAGGGGCGCTTGTTGTCTTCTTTCATAAGTGTCTATTTAGTAACATAAAAATTCGTCAATGAAAAGGTGTCTTTAAGCGCTTTGCGGCTCGCTTTAGAATATATTTTGTGATAAATAAATATATATTTTTATATGCATGGATACCAGTATCCGAAACTGTGTAGCAATGTCCTTGCGAGCGAAGCCATGAGCGAAGCAATCTCATGCGTCTTTGATAATATAAAGATTGCCACACGCACTATCGTGCGTTCGCAATGACGAATGAGGATTAGGACACAGTCTTTGCACCGGTATGACAGCCGAAAGAAATAAATTATTAATGAAGATTAACTACACGCTCAAACGCAGCAGAGAAAGAAGAAAAACAATTTCCCTTAATATCAGCCATAATAACGAAATTGTTATCTGCGCGCCTTATTTCACTTCTCAGCGCGAAATAAACAGGTTTATTCAGGAAAAGCAATCCTGGATTGAGAAAATTATTAAAAAGCACGCCGATAAGGCGCTTCTGATCAAAGAAAGAAAATTTGTTTCGGGCGAATACTTTTATTATCTGGGAGAAAGCATTGAACTTGAGGCGTTTTTTGAACCTAAAGAAAAAAAAGGGCTTGTCTTATGGAACAATCGTTTTTATCTTAATTCACCGGATGACAAAGAAACAAGAAAGCATTATTTCGTTTTATGGTATAAGCAAAAAGCTCTGGAGCATATCGGCAAACGCGTTGATTTTTATTGCCGCCAATTAAATCTCCGGGCGCGCGGCGTGCGCATATCTTCCGCGCGGCAGCGCTGGGGATCATGTTCCCCGGATAACAAGCTGGCTTTCAGCTTCCGCCTAATAATGATGCCGCCGGATGTAATAGATTATGTAATTGTGCATGAACTCATGCATATAAAAGAAAAGAGTCATTCCCGGCGATTCTGGAAATTAGTGGCAGAGGCAATGCCGCAATACAAGACAAACCAGCGAAACCTGAAAAAATATGGAGAGGCATTTACATTTTAAGAAGCCTGCGGGAAAATAAAATTTATGCAAAAATTGGAGATAGTTGATTTTCAGCACCGCGAATGCCTGATGAACAGATTCAAAGAATTGGATCTGGCCATATCGGATTACACCTTTGCCAACGTTTATCTTTTCCGCAATATCAGCAACTATCAGTTTCTGCAGGCGGACTGCGGGCTTTTCATCTGCGGTAAAAACAAGCTGGGGCAGCCCTACGTCATGCCGCTCAATGATTTGCGTTCATGTGATATGGAAATTTTTAATGAGCTTCTTGATAAACACGGCTTTTTTTACCCGATTCTCGAAGAGTGGCTTAACTTTTTCCCGGAAAACAAATTTATCGTCGCAAGCGACGATTGCGAATCAGACTACATCTACCTGACGGAAAAAATGGCGTCGTTTTCCGGAAAAACCTTCACCCGTCACCGCAATCACCTCAACCAATTTTTTTCTTCATATAAACCGCAGGGACGTTCTCTCGGCACGGAAAATTCCTCCGATGGGCTGGAAATACTGAAACAGTGGCAGAACGAATCGAGAATAGCCGTGGAAAAGACCGATTTTGCCCAGTGCGCAGAGGCGCTTAATAAATTTTCGGGACTTGCGCTGTGGGGCACAATATATTACATAAAAAATCAACCAGCCGGTTTTATTATCGGCGAGCCGCTGAATACGGATACTTTTGTGTTGCATTTCGCAAAAGCCTCCAAAAAATATCACGGCATTTATGAATTCATGTTCAACGATACGGCAAAAAAACTGGCGGCGGATTATAAATATCTCAACATGGAAGAAGACATGGGAAACAAAAATTTGAGGCGGACAAAAATGTCTTACGGGCCGGAAATGATTTTAAAAAAATATCACGTCAGCCGCAAAGCTTAGCTTGGATTATATTTAATGAGTAAACCAGTATCTGTAACCGATTTGCGCGAAGGAGACCAGGGGATAATTCACTCTATTTCCGGAGGTTTCTCCCTGACTAGCCGTTTGGCCGGCATGGGACTGGCTGCAGGCGCCAGATTCCGCATCGCGCAGGTCAGCGGCGGGCTGATTGTAGTGCTTGTGGCGGACACCAGAATCGCGCTGGGCCGTGGCGAAGCATCCAAAATAATGGTTTTGAAAGTCGAACCGTCGGAGACAATCTGCGAACTTCCTGTGGAAAAAGAAATTTCCGTGGCGCTGGTCGGCCAGCCCAATGTCGGGAAATCCACCATGTTCAACATTCTCACCGGTTTGTCCCAGCATGTCGGAAACTGGCCGGGCAAAACTGTGGAGAAAAAGATCGGTGTTCACCGCGCGGAAAAAGTTCTGTTGCGAATTGTTGATCTGCCGGGCACCTACAGCCTGACATCGTTTTCCGAAGAAGAAAAAATCACCCGCGATTTTATCATCACTCAAAAACCGGATGTGGTTGTTCTGGTCTTGAATGCCGCCGCGCTGGAGCGCAGTCTTTATCTGCTTTCCGAAACCTTGCTGCTGGGCCGCCCGGTTATTGTCGCCCTCAATATGATGGATGTGGCTTCCGATCAGGGAATACAAATCGACACCAAAGCCCTGCATGAATCTTTGGGGCTGCCAGTTATCGGCATGGTTGCCAGGCGCAACAGCGGCATTAAAGAGCTGGTGGAAAATATTACTTCTTTCGCTTTCGGCAAGACACCTATTAATCCTCATTTACCCGAAGTATCCGCCGACCATCGGCAGATCTACCGCGAAATACTTGCGCAAATTTCCGGACACATTCAGGAACCTTATTCCTCCGAATGGGTGGCCGTAAAATTGATGGAAGGCGACGCGGAAATAACGGCGATGACCGAAAAAGAAATCGATAAAACAGCGTGGGATAATATCCGGAATCTCTTAATTAAACACGAAGACGCGCTGCACGCGGTAGTTAACGGACGTTACGACTGGATTGAAAAAATCACCCGCTCCGCCGTTTCCCGCTTTAAGATGGGGGAAGTAGTGCTCACCGACCGGATTGACCATGTCCTCACGCGCCCCTTTTTCGGTATTCCCATACTGCTGGCAGTAATGGCGCTGGTCTTCTTTTTAACTTACAGCGTGGGCATACCTCTGCAGAATTGGATGGCAGAAGGAGTGGGAAGTTTTGGCCGCTGGCTTGAGCCGGTAATGTCCGCGTGGCCTGTATGGGCCAAGGGTTTGCTCATTGACGGTGTTATCGGCGGCGTAGGTTCGGTTTTGACCTTCGTGCCTATTTTGTTGATATTTTTCGCAATTATGGCTTTTCTGGAAGACGTTGGTTATATGGCGCGGGCGGCTTTTGTCATGGACCGCATCATGCACCTGGTCGGCCTGCATGGAAAAAGTTTTCTGCCTATGTGTCTGGGTTTTGGCTGCAACGTGCCCGCGGTGCTCGGCGCGCGGATCATTGAAACGCACAAAGCCCGGATGATCACGCTCCTTCTGATTCCCTTTGTGCCCTGCACGGCAAGGCTGGCTGTGCTGACGCTAATTTCTGCCGCCATCTTCGGCTCCAACGCGGTATATTTTGCAGTGAGCATTCTGGCGCTCAACATCGCCGTCCTGGGAATTGCCGGAATCTTTGTCAACAAAGTGCTCTGGAAACAGGATGCGCCCTTCATTATGGAGTTACCGATTTATCAGCGACCGAACGCCCGCACAATTCTTATGGTAATTTGGGCCAGAATTATCGCCTTCATCCGCAAGGCGGGAACAATTATTTTGGCGGTATCAATTATTATCTGGCTTCTATCTTATTTTCCCACGGGAGTTGTCGAGGAAAGCTGGCTGGCGCGAGCCGGCATGGCGATTGCGCCACTGGGCGTGCCATTGGGACTGGACTGGAAAATGATTACCGCGCTGATCACCGGCTTTGTCGCCAAGGAAAACGTGGTCGCAACGCTGGGTGTTCTTTATTCCGTGGGTGAAGATGGCCTTGTCGCCATTTTGCCGAATGTGATGAGCCAAGCCTCCGCCGCCGCATTCCTGGTGGTAATGATGCTTTTTATTCCCTGCGCCGCGACAGTGGCCGTTTTGCGCAAAGAAATGAACAGCAATAGATGGTTCTTCTCCGCTATTATGATGATGCTGATTGTTTCTTATCTAGGAGGAATGGCCGCTTACAATTTTGTCAGTTGGCTTGGCGTCTGACAAACAGATTTAGTTTATATCTGTTTTTTTGCTTTGAACTCTTCTATTTAAGCGCTTGTTTATTCTTTTTTTAAACTCATCGACAAATTCTCTAGAAGAAAGATATTTGTCGGCAAAGGAGACGATAAAAGCTTCCTTGTATCTGGGCGGGATCGGCGTCAAAGGCCACATGTGCTTTTTTATAATGTCCTGCTCAATTTTGTTGAGCGTAAAACTTTTCGTCGCGTTGGACAGCGCAATCTTGGGGTGCTCAATACCGTGAAATTTCCGCCGGTGCAAATCCGGCTCATCGTGATTTCTCCAGTCATAGAAGAAGTAGTCATGCAGCAGAGCGCCGCGCGCGGCGGAACGGTAATCCAGCTTTAAATATTTGCAGATACGGTAAGATAAATACGCCACTTCCCTGACATGTTCGTAAATGGAGGAGTTATGATGAAAATAATCTTTGAGTCTTTTAAATTCATCGTGCTTATAGATGTCTTCGATTATCTCGTAAAATTCGTCTTCATACGGCCTGCGGCCGTCGATTTCCATGAGAATCTTTTCCTGAACGCTTTTTAAAAACGCGTCCGCTCCGCTCTTAATCCTGGTATTGATTTTTTCATTGATATAATTATTCAGATGGGGAAAAGCACCGCTGAGCCTGCGCAGCGAATCAATAATCCGTTCGATTTCAATGTTGTCCAGATTGAAATATTCCGCGTAGAGATAGGCAATTCTTTCCCTGAACTGAGTAAGTGAAATAACGGAAGACAAAAAGTCCGTAAAAAAATATGCCGTAAACACAAAGGCAAACATTTTTATATAAAACGTATCGAGATTGAGCACATTTCGCAAAACCGGCGGATGTATAAATACCATAAAGACAAGAGCCAGAATTGCCCAAGCCAAAGTGAATGAAAAGGATATTCTGCCGTGGAGATTAAACCGGGAATCGGAATAGTCCCATAACTTCAGCCTAAATATTTTTTCAAAAAAGTAGCCGACCAAATATTCCAGCAGGGTAAGAACAAAACCATATATGATAATACGCGGCGCCAGATGCCAGTCGCGCAGATAATATTCCAGCAGCATGATAAAAACCGCTCCTGCTCCGTAAATGGGAACAAAAGGCCCGTACAAAAAACCGGCGTTAATGAACATTCGCTGGGTTGCCGAACGGTAAATTACTTCGATGAGCCATCCTGCAAAGGAATAAACGCCGAATAAAACAACAAAATGAAATATAGTCATATTATCCACGAACAAAAACAGACACCTCCGTTTTAACCGCCGGCCGAAATACGCCGCAGGGAAATTGCCGTCCGGCTTACTGGCGCTATCCGGGAGAATTTAAATCAGGCAGAAAATTACTGAGAATAATATAACCACATCGGGACTACTTTGCAATACATGTTGAGTTTATTAAAATATTAGCTATAGAAATTCTGTCTTTTTCGTCAGCACCATAAAAATAATATAGGGAAGTTAAACGGTTTTTATTCAGACACAAAGGAGTAAATAATGAGCCATAATCAATTCTGGCGCCTGTCTTATGACGCGGGGCTTGCCGACCTTGATCCAAAAGAATGGGAAATCAGCTACGTCGATGCGATTAAGGAAACATTTGAGCAATTTCCCGATCAGATGGCGTTTGCCTTTATGGGCATGAAAATGAAGTTAAGAGAGCTGGATCAATGCGCCAACCGCTTTGCCCATATGCTGATTTCTCACGGATTGAAAAAGGGTGATGTCGTGGGCATTAACCTGCCCAACATTCCAGAATACCTGATTGCGTGGCTGGGCACGCTGAAAGCGGGCTGTGTTGCTTCCGGCGTTTCCCCGCTTCTTTCCACAGAGGAAATGAAATACCAGCTTAAAGATTCCGACGCGCGCTGCCTGGTTACCGTGGATGCCATTTTCGCGGGAAGGCTGGTGCACATCGCGGAAAGTCTGCATGAATTGAAACTGGTTGTCGCCACAAATGTGGGTGATTTTATGCCGTGGATAAAACGCACCCTGGGAAAGATTTTGAAAAAAATCCCACGGGGCAAAGTGACAGACCTTGCCGGCAAATACGTTCTGCAATTCAGGGAAATCGTCTCTTCCAGAAAATATCCGGCGGATCCGCCGCCCGTAAAATTAACCCCCGATGATCTTGCCTATCTTCAGTACACCGGCGGAACTACCGGCCTGCCGAAAGGCGCGATGATTTCGCACAGAAACTCCGTGGCGGATCTGCTCATCGCTCAAAAATGGCTGGGCTGGAAAAAAGCGGATGGGTTGGCTCTTTCCGGTTTTCCTTTTTTTTTCATGCGGCCGGGACTTTTTTCGCGGCAAACGCCATATATTTGGGCTGGCCGCAGATTCTTGTACCTAATCCGCGGGACACGAAACATATCTGCAGGGAAATAAAAAAGCACAAACCTACCCATCTGGTTAACGTGCCTTCCCTCTACCAGATGCTGCTTGAAAATCCGCTGTTCAGAAAACTGAACCATGCACGCCTGCGAACATGC
>DSAV01000215.1 GCA_011046295.1 Deltaproteobacteria bacterium
ATCTTCAGGAGAAACTTCATCGCCCGCTATCATGCGCGTGGCGCGCGGCATCTGTGATATTTCGTGATTCTGGCAAAAAGCGCAGGCAAAATTACATCCCGGCGTGGCAATGGAATAGGAAAGTGATCCGGGCAAAACATGAAAAAAAGGTTTTTTTTCGATGGGATCAATGTTTTCCGCCACCAGTGTTCCGTAAACCAGCGAATAAAGAACTCCGTCTTTGTTTTCGCGAACACCGCAAATACCTCTTTTGTCCGGGCTGATCGCGCAGCGATGAGCGCATAAATTACATTGCGCGCGCATATTATCCGTTTTTTCATAAAGCAGGGCTTCACGAATCATTTATTGGTCTCTTTAAGCATGTCGCGGGCCGCTCCCTGCGCGGCTTTCTTGGTTTTTCGGCCCAGCTTAAATGGTGAGTCGAGAGGATTTTGGACAGTCTGGTATGTATATTTTATGGGGAAGGACAGGCCGGTAAAAGCGCCCAGCGGATTGCTTTCCAGCGGCATTAATTCTTCCACCTCTTCTAAAAAAGAGTAAAATGCGGTGGGGAAATAAATAACGCTGCCCCATTTGATATCGGGAATTCCCATGGAGTCCCCCACCATTTTTTTGATTTCATTTAAGCGGAAGAAACGCATATTCTGATTAAGGGGAAAACCGAAAATTTCTTTTAACTTTTGTTTAGTTCCTGCTACGGAAAAATTGTTTATGAAACCGATAAACATGCGCTGACGGCAAACCCTGATGGCTTCGGCAATGACTTTAGACGGATCAGGCAATATTTCCAACGCATTAATAATTGTTACAATATCGAATTCGTTATCCGAAAAGGGGAGGTCGTCGGCCTGTCCGGCAACAAGTTCTGCTCCTTCACCAAGTTTATTTCTGGCGATTTGTAGGTTGTCGGGTCTGTGATCAATGCCCGCTACCGAACACCATTTTTCCTTAAAAATTTTTAAGTAATTTCCGGTGCCGCAACAGATATCCAGCACTCTTTCTCCGGCGTTTGGACTAACCAAGTCCAGAATTAATTCCCTCTGACGAGAAAAAACATAACTCCCCAGTTGAGTTTGCAGACGCGCTTCTGGCGAAACTGATAGCCGGCTGATGAACATAGGAGACTTTTTCTCCCCTAAAATTAACTTCTTCGATGTAGTTTCTGCTTATAGCAAATTATCATTCTTTTTTAAATAATAAATAAATATTTCACGATAACCTTTTAACCGCCGATTGTGGACATTCCCCGCTGACATTTCTTCAGGTGCGTTTCGGCACACGTTATGTGATGATGTCCTGGTTTTAACGTTATAGCCTCGTAAATATATTTTTTTAGTTCCGCATCAGTGCAATTTCGGCGAAGTTGTCCTTTCAGGTCGATTTCGTCATCACTGAGCAGGCAGGAACGAAGTTTGCCGTCCGCGGTGAGACGCAGACGATTGCAGGTAGCGCAAAAATGACTACTCAGAGGACTTATAAAACCGATTTCACCGAGGCCTTCCCGTAATCTGAATATTTTTGCCGGTCCGTCAGAACTGTTTTTTTTGCCTTCTATTTCATCTATTTTATAGCGTTTTGAAATTGTATCCCTGATACAATCTATGGAGATATAGTTCCGCGCGTGGAGTTCTTGCGCCTGACCAAAGGGCATCAATTCGATAAAGCGTATCTGAAATGGATTTTCAAAGGCCATTTGGGCGAAATCGAGGACTTCATCATCATTTAAGCCTTTCATCACCACCGTGTTTATCTTAATCGGGGCAAAGCCGATTTTCCTGGATTTCTCAATCCCGCGCAGGACAGCACGCAGGTCACCGCCTCCTGTGATAGTTTTATATTTTTCTTCTTTTAGCGAATCAAGGCTGATGTTGATGCGGTGTATCCCGGCATTGAAAATGTCACGAGTGAATTTCTCCAGTAAAATGCCGTTGGTTGTCAGGCTTATATCACGCAAACCCGCGATGTTTTTCAACGAGGCGATAAAACCGATAAAGTTACGTCGAACCAAAGGTTCTCCTCCAGTCACGCGTACTTTAACAAGACCCATTTCCACGGCAACAGAGATGATTCTTATAATTTCTTCATAACGGAGGATGTCATCATGTCCCTTAATAGAAATACCTTCCTTCGGGCGGCAGTAGGTACAATGAAGATTGCATCTGTCTGTTATCGAAACTCGCAAGTAATTAATTTCACGCCTATATTTATCAAGCATGGGCTAACGCAGGCCTGCCTTTCAGCTACAACTATAAATAGCATAATCAACTGAACAATACAACTTTCTGTTGTGGGAGGAAGGAAAGAGGTATGCATAAAAAACCAATTATCCTTGACAGCTCACATCTTCTTTATTAAACAGAACGTTCGGCGCGTTTCCGCGCCTGCCTGACAATATTTTATAAACGGAAGTAAAGCGCTAATCCGGAGTTTGTATGGGGAAGATACCAATTACCAAATCAGGTTTTGCCAAGTTAAAGGAAGAATTGGAAAAATTAAAAAACATTTCCATTCCGGAAAATATCCGCGACATTGAAGAGGCGCGCGCCCACGGCGACCTGTCAGAAAATGCCGAATACGCAGCAGCCAAAGAGCGTCAATCATTTTTGCACGGCAAGTTGCAGGAGCTGGAAAATAACCTGGCCATGTCTAATGTCATCAGTCTAAATGGGCTGACTGACGAAAAAGTTGTTTTTGGCTGTTACGTAACTATTGCTGACAGCAATAGCGGTGAAGAAATAAAATATCAGCTGGTGGGGCCTCTGGAATCGGATATAAATCAAAATAAAATATCCGTAACATCGCCAATCGGCAAAGCCCTGATCGGCAGGGAGGCGGGTGATGAAATAAAAGTGCAAACACCCGGCGGAATGCGCGGCTTTGAAATTATCGATATCTCCGTTAAGGGAAAATAAACAAATTTATCCTATCTTAAAATTGTATCGAAACATTTTTAGCCGAGGATGATTGCTGCGTCAACCGCCACTGGTCCCTGGGGTGTGACAATTAACGGGTTTACATCTATTTCTTTAATGCCGGGATAAAGAAGGCCGATGTTCCCCAAAGCGACGAGAATCTCGGCAAATTTTTTTCTGTCCAGAGAAGGATTGCCGCGGAAACCGTCGAATATTTTCTGAGCGGGGAATCTTTCAATCAGCTTCAATGCGTCTTCCGGCGACAAAGGAGCCAGGGCAAAAAAACTCTGATTAAACGCTTCCGCCATTATGCCTCCCAGGCCGAACATCACACAGGGACCAAAATGAGGATCTCGCAGCATACCCGCGATAAGTTCGATTTTTCCCGTTACTTGTTTTTGTAAAAGCACTTTGCCGGCATGCTCCATCTTAGCGGTTAATTCTTCGTAAGTCTTTTTAACGGCGTTTCCGTCAGAAATGCCCAGGTAAACGAGACCCTTTTCCGTTTTATGAATATCTCCGGTGATGATACCTTTCATAACTAAAGGATAACCGATTTCATCGGCAAAGCGCAGGCAATCATCAAGTGTGGCGGCAATTCTTTCTTTAACGCAATCAATTCCATGAGCGCGCAAAATCTTTTTTGAATCATATTCATCAAGATGCCCATGATTGTTTTGTATGATATCTGTCGATATTTCGTAGATTTCTTTGGCTTCGGCAGGTGCCTCTGATGACGCGCAAAGCTTTTCCTTTTGGTGCAAAACCTTGGCCAGGCATTCCATCGCTCTTTCCAGTTCCTGGAAGATGGGCACGCCGTGCGATATTGCTTCTTTCTGCGCCTCAAAAAAAGCATCTCTGAGGCCGAAAAGCCAGATAAAGACCGGCTTGCCGGATTTTTTAGATTTTTCGGCGATTGCCGCCATGTCAAAAAGGACTTTTGCGTTTCCGGCAAACCCACAGATTAAAATCGCGTCCACGCCCGAATCGGCAATCAAAGAATCGAGCGCTTCACGGTAAACATCAAGCCCGCCTCCCATACTGTGTTCTATTGCCGGCCATATATCAACGGGGTTATTCACCGGCATCCACTCGGGGAAAAGTTTCTGGAGTTTTATTCTGGTGGAATCGCTAAAATCAGCCAGCGAAAGTTGAAATTCTTCGATGAAATCGGTGGCCACTATTCCGGCTCCGCCGCTCGCCGTTAATATCGATACGCGTCCGCTTCCCGCGGGCTTTCGGGGATATATAGCCAGGCAGCGGCAAATATCCACCATCTGCTTAAAGTCACGAGCTTCAATAACACCTGCCTGGTTAAGCGCTCCTTCGATTATCCGGTTATTACCCGCCAGAGCCGCCGTATGGCTGATTGCGGCCTGTGCCCCGGAGGCGCTCTTCCCTCCTTTTAAAACAACTATTGGCTTCGAACTGCGGCGGCATAACTCGATAAAACGGCGTCCATCGACAATGGATTCCAGATACATGCCGATTACTCGTGTCTGTTCTTCTTTTTCCATATATTCCATCAGGTCACATTCATCTACGTCAATCTTGTTGCCTACCGAACAGACCTTGTTGATACCGGTAATGCGGTTGCTGATAATGTCCATAAGAAAACCGCCGGACAACATGCCACTTTGCACGATGAGCGAAACATGACCGCCGAGCAGCCCGCCTTTTATTGCTTCAGGCACCATAAAGGAAAAGACGTGCCCCTTCACGCCGTCCACCAGCCCCATGCAATTGGGTCCCCATAGACGTATTCCGGTTTCGCGCTTTATTTCCAGAAGCTGTTCCTGCAGTTTGGCGCCACTTTGGCCTGTTTCGGCGAAACCCGCGGATTCAATGATCACTCCGAGAATGCCCTTTGCGGCGCAATCGCGTACGGAGGACAATACCTCTTTTGCCGGGACAAAAATTATCGCGGTATCGACTTTTCCCGGTATTTCCCGTGCCGACGGATAACTCTCTAGCCCTTCCACGGTTTTATACTTGGGATTCACGGGATATATTTTGCCCTTGAAGGTGCTGATCAGGTTGCGCAAAATACTATTTCCGCCCTTTAAAGGATTAGGCGATGCGCCGATAACGGCTACGCTTTTGGGTGAAAAGAAAAAATCCATAAATTTATTTTATTCCTGAAGAGATTTACGGTGCCCTTCATAAAAAAGGCAACACGCCTTATTCGTGCTGCCCTCATTCATTTAAATCGTCTTAAATTTGACTTTTATTATCGCATTTAAACTTAGGATGAACGTCTTGCGGCTACATTTATACGCACGAGAGCTCGTGACAACGCAGTACGCGCCTTTATATATTCTTCGCTGTCCTTGGCAACCTTTTCCATGCGTGATTCCGCGTTATCCCTTGCCCGCTGCGCTCTGGTTAAGTCAATCTGGTCGTCTCTTTCCGCCGTTTCTATTAAAAGGGTCACCTTATTTGCCGTTACTTCCGCATAACCGTTGTTTACAGCGTAATAGATTCTTTTGTTGTTTCTTATAAAATTCAGCTGGCCTATATCGACAGAACTCAGAAACGCCTCGTGGCCGCGCAAAACTCCAAATTCCCCTTCCGTTCCGGGAATGGTAACTTCTTCTACATTACCCGAAAAAGCCATTTTTTCCGGTGTCACTATTTCCAACATTAATTCATCAGCCATGAATCATTTCCTCCGTCAAAAGTTACTGACTCAGCTTGTTGGCTTTTTCTACCGCCTCTTCTATGGCACCAACCATCCAGAAGGCCTGTTCGGGAAGGTCGTCATGTTTTCCTTCCAAAATCTCTTTGAAACCTCTTATCGTGTCCGCAACCGCCACGAATTTACCTTCCGTGCCTGTAAACTGCGCGGCAACAAAGAAGGGCTGCGACAGGAAGCGTTGAATTTTTCTGGCGCGGCTGACTGTCATCTTGTCTTCTTCGGATAACTCGTCCATGCCCAAAATAGCGATGATGTCCTGCAAGTCCTTGTACTTCTGCAACGTCACCTGCACCTGCCGGGCGACAGCGTAATGCTCCTCGCCCAGGACATTGGGATCTAGAATTCGCGATGTCGAATCCAGCGGATCTACCGCCGGATAAATACCCAACTCGGCAATCGGGCGGGACAAAACAACCGTTCCGTCCAGATGCGCGAAGGTTGTCGCGGGAGCCGGGTCTGTCAGGTCATCGGCGGGCACGTAAACGCACTGCACGGCGGTAATAGAGCCTTTTGTTGTTGAAGTAATTCGTTCCTGCAATTCACCGAGGTCTGTAGCCAGTGTCGGCTGATAACCGACGGCGGAGGGCATGCGGCCCAGCAAAGCCGAAACTTCCGAGCCGGCCTGCGTGAAACGGAAAATATTGTCAATGAACAGAAGTACGTCCTGGCCTTCTTCATCGCGGAAATATTCCGCGGCGGTCAAACCGGTGAGGGCGACTCTGGCTCTGGCTCCGGGTGGTTCGGTCATCTGGCCGTAAATAAGAGCCGCCTGTTTGATAACGCCGGACTCTTTCATTTCCAGATAAAGGTCATTTCCTTCACGGGTTCTTTCACCAACGCCCGCGAAAACGGAAATACCACCATGATGCAGAGCAATGTTATGAATCATTTCCATCATAACGACTGTTTTACCGACGCCTGCGCCTCCGAACATTCCCATCTTCCCTCCACGGGGGAAGGGAACCAGAAGGTCAATAACTTTGACGCCGGTTTCCAAAACGTGAACCGAAGTGTCTTGTTCCATGAATGTTGGTGATAGACGGTGGATTGGCATCATTGTCTGAGCGTTCACCGGACCAAGACCGTCAACGGGTTGCCCGATAACATTTAAAATTCTTCCCAGACATTCTTTTCCCACGGGGACTGTAATGGGCGCCCCTGTATCCTTTGCCTTCATACCGCGAACCAACCCGTCGGTAATGTCCATGGCGATACACCGCACAACGTTATCGCCCAAGTGCTGAGCTACTTCGACAATCAAGTTGTCTTCCTTGTCGTTGATTGCGGGGTTGGTAATCAAAATAGCATTTAAAATGCTGGGAAGCTTTCCATCTTCAAAGGCCACGTCAACAACCGGACCGATAACCTGAACAATTTTTCCTATACTCATAACTATCTCCTTAACAATAGTCGTATTATGCGAATTAATCTTAGGCTAAACGCCTGTAATATATTATCCTTTTGCCAGTGCTTCCGTGCCGCCAACAATATCCATAAGTTCAGCGGTAATTGCTGCTTGCCTGGCCTTATTCATTTTCAATGTTAATGTTCTTATAAGCTCTTCGCAGTTGCTGGTTGCGTTATCCATTGCCGCCATTCTGGCGCCGTTTTCACCCGCTGAAGTTTCTAAAAGCGCGCGGTAGACAAGAACGTTAACATACATCGGTAAAAGTTTTTGCAGCAGGGCTTCTTCTGATGGTTCATAAAGATAGTCCAAAAGCCTGTCCGGTTCCGCTTCCATCTCCTGACCGATGGAAGGCAGAGGGAACAGCCTTACCACCGTCGGTTTCTGCACCGATACATTGACAAACTGGTTATATATTAAATAAAGTTCGTCATATTCTTCTTTGATAAAAGGCGGAATAACTTCATTGGTGATGGACGAGGCCAGGGTCATATCGAACTTGCTTAAAACATCAATCCATTGCCCGATTATGTTGGCTTTTTTCCGGAAAAAATCCCTTCCTTTGCGTCCGATGGTAATCAGCGAAACTTCTTTGCCTTCTTCTTTTTTGTCTCTTAGAAACCTTTCCGTTGATTTAATTAAGTTAGCGTTAAATCCTCCGCAGAGTCCGCGATCGGATGTCATGCAGATTACCCTCAGGCGCCGTGGCTCGCGCACGGCCAAAAGCGGGTGGGACATGCTTTCCACGCGCAGAGCCAGAGAATTCAATACATCCATGAATTTTCCAGCATAGGGGCGGAAATTATCCATTCTTAGCTGGGCTGCCTTAAATTTTGACGCCGCGACCATGTTCATGGCGCG
>DSAV01000272.1 GCA_011046295.1 Deltaproteobacteria bacterium
AGCCCCGCCAGAAGTTCGTCTATATTGGCTTCGGTAAGGTCAAAAAACGAAGTTTTCTCGTGAAAATAAAAATCTATTTCTCCGGCCATGCCTTTGGGCGCGAAGCTGGTCAGCCAGCTTATCGCGCCGGTATTGGTAATGAATCTTTCTTTGGCGTCCTTTTCCAGCGCGATTAAATGGTGCCATAGGTTTTCGCCGTTTTGGGCCGCCGCGTAACTCTGCGCGCTCGAGATCAGCCGCTGCATGAAATTGGTCGGTTTATGGCTGACAATTGTCTGCAGATGCGGATGCACCAGGCCGCCGCCGGAAGGCGGCATGTAATTCCAGTTGATGGAACAGTATTTGTAACCCAGATTCATTTCCGCCATGCGGTGCAGATAATCCCGGCAGACTTCAAATCCGTCTTTCATCGTTTGCGGCGTCAGTTCATCCATGGGAATAAAATGACGCGAAGATAGAATAGCCACGGAATTGTTCGCGTCGTAAGGGAAGGCGTTGGGGAAAAGCCACGCATTGCCGCGCTGAAATTTGCCCTCGGCGATTACGTTGGACGTGAAGTTCGGCGTCGTTTTTTCGAAAAGGGGAGAACAAAAAGGACATAAGGATTCCGGTGATTTTTCCAGATAAACGTTAATGTCCGGTTTGTGCGCGGGGCGGACGCGGTAGGGGAGAATGCGGCAGGCCACGTTGGTAATTTCATCATGGCGCAGCTCAATGGCGATTTCTTTTTCCTCGAAGTTTTTGAACGGATTAAGATAACGCCCCTTGGTTATTTCTTTTTTGAAGCCTACATATTTCATTGTTATTCCTTCCGCTCTTGTTCATTTCTCTTTTCGCGCTTTCTTTTTAGACTGCTCAGCAGGAAACGGTCAACATTTTTTTGTGAAAAATCACCGTTTAGCTTTTGCCGCAGGATATCCAAGGGGATTTCCATGCGCGCGGCGCTTCTGTGCCCCCCGCCGTTTCCCAAATCTCCAAATGCCCTTTGCGCCAGCTTTCCACAATCCCTGCGATAGCCGTCGCCGCGGAAGATGACGATAAATTTGTTTCCGACAATTCCGGCCACAACAACATAGTTAACACTGATTAAACGGACAAAGAAATCCGCCACCTGCACGCAGGCATCCGCGCTTTGCGTCTGGCCCAGGTAGCAGACACGGCCGCTGCGGAAATTTATTGCGTGATGATAGGCATGCTCGAAATGTTTCAGAAAACTTGTTGGTGTCTGATTGAGCTCGATGCGTTGAATTAATTGTATATTGGCGCGTTTTGAATGATGAGTATAGGCGCTGATGTCTTCAAAGATTGTGTCGCGATTGAAATTATTCGTATCGGTTTTAATTCCATACATAAGGGCGGTATGCAGGCTGCGGGGAACTTTCACGCCACAGCAGAGCAAATATTCGGTCATCACGCTGGATAACGCGCCATAGTCAGGGCGGATGTCTTCCAAATCCGCCTGCCATTGTCCTTCGCGGGGATGATGGTCAAAAACCATGTGCGCGGGAATAGTTTCTTTAAAAAAAGACGGCTGCGCGTCAAATACAGAGATAAGCCGGAAGGAGCTTAAATCCACTTTATTGATTAATTGAATATTCAGACGCATCGCCTTGGCCAGTTCGATATTTTGCTGCCGTGCCAAAGGTTCGGTGGACAAAAAAACGTATCTGACCAGCCCCTTTGTTTGCTGAATAATCCGGTGCAAGGCCATGGCGGAGGCAATGGCGTCGGGGTCAGGGCTTCCATACATCATAAAAGCCATGGAATCGCCGGGACGAACTATTTCCATTATCTTTTGGAGATTTTGAATGGTTTCTTTTTTTATCGTAATGGAATGTGAATGTACTTTCATGATTGTCTTTCGGAAAATTAACGGACAGATGATTTAAAACACGGAAATTTTGCCAGGATGCTCTGCCACCACTTCGCCGACCACGGCCGCGTCGGTTATGCCGG
Source organism: Deltaproteobacteria bacterium (assembly GCA_011046295.1). Taxonomy (GTDB): domain Bacteria; phylum Desulfobacterota; class Syntrophia; order Syntrophales; family Smithellaceae; genus UBA4810. The sequence continues at coordinate 1,957 of DSAV01000272.1, forward strand.
CATCATGAAGTTTTTTAATCAGAACTTTCCCCTTGTTTTGCGGCAGACTGAAGAGCAATCCTCCGGCTGTTTGCGGATCGAACAGGACATCAAAAAGCCAGTCCGGGCAGCTTTTTTCTTTGTGTACCTGCTTTATGCGAAAATCTTTATTGCGGTAGAGTCCGCCGGGAACGAATCCTGTTTCCACCAATTCCTGTACGCCCGCAAAAACCGGTATGGCGGAAGAGTTTATCTGCAGGCCGATGTTTTGTCCTTCAATCATCTCACTTGCGTGTCCTAAAAAACCAAAACCGGTTATATCAGTGCAGGAGCGAATGTCGCCCGCGGCAGTTATTATTTGGGCTGCCTTTTTGTTGAGCCGTGTCATGCAGGAAGTTGCCATCTTCATTAAATCCGGATTCGCCTCGCCAACTTTTATCGCTGTGCTTACAATGCCTGTGCCCAGCGGCTTGGTTAAAATCAGGCAATCTCCAATTTTCGCGCCGCAATTGAATAAAACTTTATCCGGGTGAATGATGCCGGTGACAGCCAGGCCGTATTTTAATTCATTGTCTTCCACGGAATGTCCGCCAACGAGCAAAACTCCCGCCTCGCGCATTTTATCCAGGCCGCCGCGCAGGACTTCGCGTAAAATATTTTTGTCCATTGTTTTGATAGGAAAACAGACGATATTCATGGCGGTCAGCGGTTTGCCGCCCATGGCGTAAACATCGTTGAGCGCGTTGGTCACCGCGATTTGTCCGAAGGTGAAAGGATCATCGACAATCGGCGTGAAAAAATCAACGGTCTGCACCAGCGCGAGCTCGTCCGAGAGCTTATACACCCCAGCGTCTTCCGCGTGTTCAAACCCGGTCAGCAAATTCGGATCGGAAATCAGCGGTAAATCGCGCAGTATTTCGGCAAGGTCGCCCGGACCTATCTTGCAGGCTCAACCCGCGCCTTTAACTGTTTCGGTCAAACGCAAATTCTTTTTTTCGTCCATTTCAAAACTCTGTCAAAATGTTTAAAAATCTTTTACTTGATTTTTTTAACATATAGTAATGCATTTTCCAACTCAATTTATTAATATTCAGATGATGTAAAAGAAACAAAAGATTATATTTTTTATTGATTTATTTAGTGCAATAAGTTTAAACAGTGATAATTTAACAAAAAGGACGGATTCAATGTCCCTACGCTACTACAGCACAAATCGTAATCTGGAAAACGTCGCGGGAGTATCGACATTTACCGGCAGCGTTTCTTTTAAGGAAGCCCTGCTTACCGGCCAGGCGCCTGATGAGGGTTTGTTTATGCCCGATTCCATACCGCGTATTTCCCTTTCGGATATTCGGAAGTTAAATGGCAAGCCATACTGGTATGCAGCTTTACTTGTGGCGCGCGCCTTTCTGTCCGCGGAATTTTCGGATGAAATTTTGGAAAATGTTGTGCGAGACGCCTACACTTTTTCCGTGCCGCTGGAAAAAGTGTATCCCGAAGTATATCTGATGCGTCTGGATCAGGGACCGACCGCTTCGTTTAAAGATTTTGCCGCGCGTATGATGGCAAGACTCATGAGTCACTGCCGCCGACCGGGTGGGCGCATAAATATTTTGGTGGCGACTTCGGGCGACACTGGCAGCGCGGTGGGTGAAGCTTTTAAAGGAGTGGCTGGCATTGATGTAACCATTCTTTATCCGGAAAAAGAAGTAAGCCCGCGGCAGAAAAAACAGCTCGACACTATCGGACAAAACATAAAGTCTATATCCGTAGATGGCAAATTTGATGATTGCCAGAATCTGGTCAAGCAGGCTTTCGCCGACGAGGAGCTTTCCAAATTTAATTTGTCTTCGGCCAATTCGATAAATTTCGGGCGGATTATGCCTCAGATTGTTTATTATATTTACGCCTACGCGCAACTCGCGCATGAAGATGAGGAAATTGTTTTTTCCGTGCCGTCAGGAAATTTCGGCAATGCTCTGGGCTGCGAATACGCGCGCCGCATGGGACTGCCGGTAGCAAAGCTGGTTATGCCCACCAACGAAAACGATGAATTTCCGATTTTTCTTGCAACAGGAAAATATCAGAAAGTCTCTCCTTCGCGCGCTTGCATATCCAACGCCATGAATGTCGGCCATCCGAGTAATCTGGCGCGTTTCTTTGAATTATACGGAGGCACTGTTGATCGTTCAGGCAATGTGCATCGTTATCCCGACCTGGAAAAAATGCGTAAGCATGTTTATTCCGTCAGCGTTTCCGATAAGCTGACCAGGGAGACTATAAAAGCTGTATATGAACAATACAAAATAGTTCTGGAACCCCACGGCGCAGTGGGCTGGGCGGGGCTGCAAGCTTACCGGAAAGAATGTGCTGATGCAAAACTGGCTGTCTGCCTGGAAACAGCGCATCCCGCTAAATTTCCGGAAGAAATACACAACCTGTTGGGATTAAATCTTGAGGCGCCGCAAAGTCTGAAGGATATTGACGGCCGCGCCGGCAGCACGATGAATATGACAAAAAATTACGCGGATTTTAAAAAATATCTTCAAGCAAATTTAATAAACAAAGAATAAAAATGTTCTGGCGTTCTGTTTTTGCTAATTTGTATGCTTTTATTCTTACGCCTTTGCTGAGCGTCGTCTGCCTTATGGCGGCCCTGCTGGGTGATCAGCGGGGTGTAATTTGGTGGCCAATAGCCAGATACTGGGCCAAAGGTCTTTTGAAAATTGGCGGGGCGACCAAAGTTGTTATTCACGGGCGCGAAAAACTCGACAAAATCCACAGCGCTATTTTTATGGCCAACCATGAAAGCCAGCTGGATCCGCCGCTGATGACGTATCTCACGGAAAAATCTCCGCTGAGATTTTTTGCCAAGCACACCCTTGCCTATTTCCCTCTTTTTGGCCAGGCTCTGTGGGCTACGGGCCAGGTTTTGATTAACCGCAATAAAGCCGGCAAGGCGCTAAAAAGCATTGAAAAGACAATAGCCAGGATAAAAAATGAAGATAAGTATTTTTTTATTTTTCCTGAAGGTAAAAGATCACGCGACGGCAAGCTGCTTCCCTTTAAAAAAGGCGGTTTTATGCTGGCGCTGAGAACAAAACTCCCCATTTTGCCTATAGCTATTACAGGAACAAAAGATATTTTACCGCCCGGTTTTATTTTTCGAAGGAAAGGACCTATCGTTATCGCCGTGGGCGATTTGATACCAGCCGCTGCATACGATTCCAAATCTTATAAGCAGCTTATTTCACTTGTGCGCGGGCAGGTCGAAGAACTGCAGAAGAAGGCGAGAAAAGTTTATGAAAAAATTTCCACTCTTTAATTTCTGTTGTCTTTTATTTCTTCTAAAAATTATACGGGATTTTCGTTCGTTTTGTTTTTGAGAAACTGATTTTCGATTAAATCAGCAATGCCTTTGGCGTCATTGATATCGAAGCAGGGCACACCGGCATCGATTTTTATATCCGCCGCCACGGCCAGCAGGTTATCTTCTTTTTTACACAGAAGCGGACGGTTGAGCGCCTGGCGAAAAACTTCTATTTTGGGGAAAGGATTTCCCTTGTAACCTTCACTAAGAATGATGTCCACATTCCTTACGAATATATTTCTTATCTCCTCAAGGGAATGGTCATGGTCAACGTCTTGTACCAGTGCCAGCTGATGAGGGGAAGTTATTATTGTCATGCGCGCGCCTGCTTTTTTATGACGCCAGCTGTCTTTGCCTTCGTGGTCAATATCAAATCCACGTAAATTGTGTTTAATTGTGGCTACGCTGTAGCCTCTTTTTACAAATTCCGCGATAAGCTTTTCAATTAGAGTCGTTTTGCCTGTATCGGACTTGCCGACTATGGAAACTATCGGAATCATGAATGCCGTTTCTATACCTCTTTTGAAATTTCATAACATATAAATGAATTCTTGCCAATTTGGAAACGTGGTTTTTAGCGCGATAATCCACGGTTAATCTGTGGCTTATCCATCAGCCACTCGTCACTAAAATAAGCGCCCGGAAAGTTTATTTTTCGCGCGGTTAAGCATAGATATGATATGGATTTTCTTCTTTATATGTCTTGACAGGGAAAACGTTTCCTGTATAATTAAGCCGGGTAAATCGAAGGCAGGCTTAAGGTAATCTAAAGACTGAAAGGGAAGAGCTTTTATGCCGCAGACAAGCGCTTACTTTATAAAAGAAAAGATTTACCTTGCGCATACTGATATAACAAGAATGATCGTCCTGCAAAATGCAATTATTCCAAAAAACAAGTTAATAGATGATATTGATTATATATTTAATATAGTTGGATAATATTCTAAAAATTGGTTATTAAATTCTATCGGGAGGGTATACAATGATTAAGTCTTTTATTTCATTGCTGACAACAGTGTTTATAGCAGGCCTCCTTTCCATGACACTGGCAATTTCCGGGGCGGCGGCACAGGTAATAAAAATAGGAGCTGTTTTGCCCACCGCTGAGATAAGTGGGCAGGATGCGGCAAGGGCGATGCAGCTGGCCGTGAAGGAAATCAATGCTGCGGGCGGACTTTTAGGCAACCAGGTGGAACTGATTGTTGAAAATGAGGCGATGACGCCGGAAAAAGCTGCCGAGGCCGTAGAAAAATTGGTTAATATGGACAAGGTGGATGTGATTGTGGGTGGAACCTCCAACGAAATTACGATGGAAGCGATACCTGCTTTAATAAAATATGAGAAGGTGACTGTTTGGATGGGTGCCTCTTCCAGGAAAGTGGAGGATGCGCTGGAGGGACAGGACTGGTTTTTTCATATTCACGCCTGGGATTATCAGATAGGCGCCTATAAAGAAAGAATGTGGCGTCAGATTGTCCAGAAATATCCCAGTGTAAAAAGGAAGAAAATATTTGTCGCTTACAAGGAAGACCCGTTTGGTTCGGATAGTTTCAGTGTTGGTAAGCCGGTGGCCGACGCTTACCGGAATATAATGCAGGGGGAAGCTTATGCGAGCACCGAAACAGAAGAAGGCGGTATCAAGTCTATATTAAGCACGGCCAAGGATTTCTTCGAGCCTGATATCTTTATATGGAATGGGCCGGAAAAAGACGCTGTTGTTGTCCTGGAAGCAGCCAAGGAAGTAGGGTTTGCCCCGCCTGCTTATGTGGGGAAAACTCTTTTATGGCCTGCTGGTTTCGGCAAACAGTTAGGTTCCGAGGGTATTTTGTTTTACAGCTACTGGCATGAAGCGGTAAAAAACAGAAACAGAACAAGCGCCGCGTTTGTTAACGCGTTTCGGAAAGAATATAATGAAGCTCCCCAGACCTACTTCGGGCCGCTTGGTTATACCAATATTATGATTGTCGCCGATGGCATAAAGAGGGCGGGGTCTTTGGAAAGAGATGCTTTAATGAGGGCGCTGGCGGCGACAGAATATGAATCCCCTCTTGGTGACACACTCAGTTTTAGAAGGAGTCTGGGCATTAAACATCAGTCGGGGGCCAACCTTAAGCTTATGCAGTGGCAGGGCGGAGAAGTTAAAGTTATCTGGCCCTGGGAACTGGCTACGGCCAAACTGATTTATCCGTTTCCCGCGCAGGGGTTTACTAAATAGATACTAAAATTAAAATATTTTTTATAAACCGCAATTGAAGAAAACAGTACGGCTTCACAAGAGATAAACCAAAGTGTTTGAAGAGGGGGGATATAGGCATGAAAAAAGTCAATATAATTAGATTTATATTTGTGCTTGCAGTTTTTTCAGCTGTAACGATGATATTTACCGCCTCTGCTGCGGCCCAAAC
>DSAV01000020.1 GCA_011046295.1 Deltaproteobacteria bacterium
CACGATGCTGGCGCATCCCACCGGACGGCTGCTTTTGTCGCGAGAGCCGTATGCCGTGAACATGGAGGAAATAATTGAAACCGCGGCAAAATTCGGCAAGGCTATTGAACTAAACGCCAACGCGCATAGATTGGATTTGGATTGGCGGCATTGCATTTACGCCAAACGCAAAGGCGTGAAAATTTCGATAAATCCCGATGCTCATCAAATTGCCGGCTTGCATGATGTTAGTTTTGGTATTAAAATCGCGCGCAAAGGGTGGCTTTCCAAAGAGGATTGCTTGAATTGTATGGAACTGGAAGAGATAAAGGAATATTTAAATAAAAAAAATAGTTACATCCGTCATTGCGCGAAGCGTAGCAACGAAGCAATCTAATAGTAATGACGAGGTATGAAGATTGCCACGTTCACTATCGTGAACCCGCAATGATAATTCTAATTTAGGAGTCTCATTATGAACATCAGGGATTTCAGAAAACCGGAAAATAATATTTACGAGATATTTTTAAACCGCTGGTCGCCGCGCGCCATGTCCGGCGAAGAAATTGAAGAAAAAATATTATTTCAGCTATTTGAAGCGGCCAAGTGGGCGCCTTCTTCCAATAATAATCAGCCCTGGCGCTTTATTTACGCCCGGCGCAATACCAAGCATTGGAAAACCTTTTTTAATCTCTTGGCAGAAGGCAATCAAGTTTGGGCGCATAACGCCGCCGCGCTGATTGTTGTCATATCAAAAACCACATTCGATAACGGTAAGCACGCCCGAACGCATTCTTTCGATGCGGGCGCGGCGTGGGAAAATTTTGCCCTGCAGGGTTCAATGATGAGATTGGTTGTACACGGCATGCAGGGGTTTGACTACGATAAGGCAAAAGAAATTTTGCGCATTCCCGAGGGCTTCCAGGTGGAAGCGATGATTGCCGTGGGAAAGCCGGGTAGGAAAGAGGACTTGCCGGATTATCAGCAGGAGCGGGAATTTCCTTCATCAAGAAAAAGTATCGGCCAAATCGTCATGGAAGGCGCATTTAAAGAATAACAAAATTTAGCCTTTAGTCTTAAGCCTTAAACCTAAATTAATTTGACCCGGCGCAGTTTTCAGTGTAGGCAGGTACTGATCCGGAGAAATATGGGCTGTTGAGTTTGCGCTTCTCGTCATTTTTCGGGGTCAACCCCACAGTCAAAGGAGGCAACCAATGAACTCAACCGAAGGAACAAAAATAACCGATGTAAAAGTCAACAAAGAAAACCTTTACAAAGAAGAAACTTTTACCGATATGACTTTCGCCACCATTCGGAGCCTTACCCCAGTGAAAGTTGACGGCTCCGCAGATGAAAACAGAGAGCGCATCTTTACCGGAATGACCCAGCTCATGTCGCCTAATGGTCCTATTCCCGTTCAATGTGTTATTGAAGGAGCGAAAACGCTGGATGAAGCTATGGACAAACTGCCCGCGGCTATCGATAAAAGAGTTCAGGCCATGATAGAAGAGGCCAAGGAAATGCAGCGCCAGGAAGCATCACGTATTGTTGTCCCTGGCCAGGAATAATAATACTACTGCCATGGAGGGAATATCGAAATAAACACACAAGTTCCGTTTCCGAAAAAGATAGAACAATGGCCGAGCGTTGTGTTGATTGCGTCGTATGTTCGCGCGCCCGCAGAAAACAGCGAGGGTTTGCTTTTTGGTTTGTCAAAACCATCGAAGGCGGAATTTGTCCCTACTGCGCGGCGTATGAAAGGGTTTACAGCAAAAAAGCCCACGAAGCCTGATACCTTAGCCCTATTCACCGCTCACTTTTCTTTTTTTAGCAAATTATTACTTGAAATCAGGGGAGATCTAAGTATATTTTAACGCATGATTACAGACACAATACAAGAATGGCACAGGCTGGTTAAAGAAAAAGACGCGGCGGGATTGGACAAGATTCTCTCGGAGAATGTTGTTTTTCATTCTCCCGTGGTGCACACCCCTCAGGCGGGAAAGCCGATCACAAAACTATATCTTACCGCGGCGCTGCACGTGCTCAATAACGACACCTTCAAATACCTGCGCGAAGTTATCTCCGGTCAAAACGCCGTTTTGGAATTTCAGACGGTGATTGACGGCATTTCCATCAACGGCGTGGACATGATAACCTGGGGCGAAGACGGCAGAATCACCGATTTTAAGGTAATGATTCGTCCGCTCAAGGCCATCAACCTTGTCCACAAAATGATGGGCGAGATGCTCGAAAAAAATAAGAAATAAATTAGACCAACTCATATCAAAAGGGGGACTTATGAAAAAAGCAAACTTGCCCCCGCATTTTCTTGACTTTACCAATATCCCCATTGCATTTCTGAATCATTTTTTTTCAAGTTACCCATGACGTGAATTGGACATCTCAACATTCCCCTTGCTTTTTTTTACTCTAAAAAACATACTGTAGTCCTCTTAGAAGGAGAAACGATATGGGCGCTGCTAAAGATATTATTGAGCTTTTTACGCAACTCAATAGCATTATGCAAAAAATACAGGCATCGATGCTGTCGGTGCACGAAGAAAACGCGGCAATGGCGTCTGAAATATCTGAGTTGAAAAACAAGATGCTTCAACTCGAAAAAAAGTATTCCGCGCTTGAGGAAAAGCTCGTTGTGTCGCAGGAGAAATCTTCCGCTGAAATACCGTGGGAGAAAACCGAATTTATTGATGAGGTGAAGCCTGTACCTCCGGAGAAATCTTCTGCTGAAAAAGTGCAGGTTAAGCCCGAACTTGTTAATGAGGCAGGGTCCGCGTCTCAGGAAACAATTTCATCGGATAAATTGCAGAATATATACAAATTTATTGAGGAAAAGCTCGTTGTGTCGCAGGAAAAGCCTTCTGCTGAAATACTGCGGGAGAAAACCGAATTTGTTGATGAGGCGAAGCCTGTACCTCCGGAGAAACCTTCTACTGAAAAAGTGCAGGTTAAGCCCGAAATTGTTGATGAGAAAAAGCCCGCGACACAGGAAGTACCCCCTGTTGAAAAGCTGGAGGATAAAGAAAAAGTTACTGAGAAAAAGAAGCCTGCGCCTGAAGAAACAACTCTTCCTGCCCAATTGCGGGATAAATATGAATTTGTTAAACAATTTGGCATTTATAAATCTAAAAAATCCGGAAATTATTTTTGCGCGTCCTGCTTAATGAAAAATATTGAATCGCCATTAACGGAAGGGTTATCCGGGTGGCAATGTGAGTTGAAAGTTTGTGGACAGTTTTTTATCAAGCCCGGATATAAGACAACAAAACGTAAACGCCGCAAGCCTGTTCAATGGTAAAAAAGCAGGGTATGGTTTTCTTTGCATCTTCTCCGGGCTGCGGTAATTTTTTTGAGGTGTATAAATATGGAAGAACTGATTGTCAAAACCGCTGAACTTATTATTGAAAGCAAACACGCCGTGGCGCTCACCGGCGCGGGCATGTCCACCGAATCGGGCATTGCCGACTTCCGCGGCCCCAACGGCATCTGGACAAAAAATCCTAAAGCCGAACAGCAAGCCTATGAGAGTTATTTCAGGTTTCAGAAAGACCCCAAGCAATACTGGATAGAGCGCATGACCGGCACAAGCTGGATTCATGAGCTGACCAAAGCACAGCCCAACCCCGGTCATTTTGCCCTGGCCGAAATGGAAAAGATGAATTTCCTGAAATGCGTTATCACCCAGAATATCGACAATCTCCATCAAAAGGGGGGCAGTAAGCGTGTATTGGATTATCACGGCAATGTTTCTCTGCTGAGATGTTTTTCCTGCGATACACGATATGACCCTGCAGAATACGAGCTGGAAAAACTGCTGGCGCAGGACCTCCTGCCGCCTTACTGTAAAAGATGCAACGGCGTTATGAAATCCGACATTGTCCATTTTCATGAGGCCATTCCCGCGGATGTTTCCACCGAAAGCCAGGCGCAGGTGGGCAAATGCGACGTAATGCTCATTTGCGGTACTTCGGCGGTAGTTTATCCCTTTGCCATGCTGCCGCGCATTGCCAAACAATATCCATCAAAGCAGAAAACAATCATTGTGGAAATCAACGCCGAGCCCACACCGCTCACGCAGGAAGGAATATCCGACTACATCATTCAGGGCAAAACCGGCACACTCCTGCCGAAGATTGTGGAAGAGGTGAAGAAGAGAAGCTAGAAGTCAAAATTAGAGACGAAAAACAAAGGAACAAAAACCAGAAAGAAGAGCATGGATTTATGAAAGATGTATATCAGCGCCTGGCTGAATTTTTAGACACGATGCCCCAGCGTTTTCCGGTGAATACGGAATCCGGGGTTGAGTTGAGAGTTTTGAAAAATATATTTTCTCCGGACGAGGCGGAAATGTTTTTGAACCTCAAGCCCAAACCGGAGACCGCCGCCCAGATCGCGGCGCGGATTGGAGAAGATCCCGGTAAGCTGGGAAAAAAGCTCTATGAAATGTCCAAAAAAGGGCTGGCTTTCCGCAGCGGCAGGGAAGGGAATTACAAATACATGGCTTCGGCGTTTCTGGTGGGCATTATTGAATTTCAGATGAACCGCATGACGCCGGAACTGCTAAAAGAATGGGATGAGTTTGAGCCGCTTCTTTATAAATCCACCTGGCTCAAAGGAACGACCAGAGACCTCAGAACCATTCCAATCGGAGAAGCGGTTGACCCGAATTCTCAGGTCATGCCGTATGAAAACATCGAAGAAACCATCCGCAATGCTAAATATGTCGCGATATCGGATTGCATGTGCCGCCGGATTACCGCGATTAAGAATAATCCCTGCGCTCACCCGATGGAAGTATGCTTTCATTTTGGCGGCAGCTGTCATTACTTTGTGGAAAACGGCCTTGCGCGCTACATTTCAAATGAAGAAGCTCTGGAAATTTTTAAAAAAGGCAAGGCCAGCGGCCTGGTCTGTCAGGTCAGCGCCTCGCAGGAGACTAATGCCTTGTGCATGTGCTGCGATTGTTGCTGCGGGCCGTTACGGGCGGTCAAAGCCTGCGCCAAACCTGCTGAAATGGTGAACAGCAATTTCTTCGCCAAAGTGAGTGACGATGAATGCACGGGATGCGAACTTTGCGCGGAGCGCTGCCCGATGGACGCCATTACCGTTGACGATGTTGCCCGGGTTGATTTAGATCGCTGTATCGGTTGCGGAGTATGCGCCGTAACTTGCCCCGTGGAGGCCATAAAAGTTTATCGTAAAGAAAAAGACAAAGAGTTTGTTCCGGAAAAAAATATTTTCGAATCCACCATGGCTATTTATAAGCAGCGGCGGGAATGATATTGATGGTCTCAAAATAATATTCGCCATTGATAACAACATATTTTCAGTCGTCTTCCCGGTCTTGTGAGATTTAGTCTACGAAAGCCGGGAACCAGTTCAAATAGTTTCTGGATGCCGGATCAAGTCCGGCATGACAAATGTAGACTCAAGTATGAGACCATTAACAATATGGCTTTTCTATAATCCCAGAAACTGGATAGCCAAACCGCAAAGACAGATAGATGCGCCGGCCAGCGCGTGTATCTTTCCATCTTTTTCATCGGAAGGCGGTTGAGCCCCCAGCTCGAAGCCCAGACAATACTCATCATTGTCAGAATCGTGACGGCGCCGAAAGTGAGCGTCACCAGAAGCAGGCCGCTCAAGTTTTCTTTTGCCGCCGGATACATGAGGATGGGGATCAGCGGTTCGCAGGGCCCCAGCACAAAAATAGTAAAAAGCACCCAGGGGGTTATATTTGCTGAATTTTCTTTTTCGTGAACATGAGCATGCTCTTCGATATGCTGATGCGTATGAACATGAACCTGGCCGTCGGCATGGGCGTGAACATGTTTGTGCGGCTTATTTTTCCACGCTCTGCGCATTCCCCAGACAAAATAAACCAGCCCGAAAGCAATCAGCGCCCACGCGGCGAGGTTGCCGCGGAATGATTCAATATTCACTAATTTCGTCAGTCCGATTCCCAGGGCGATGCCGACAAGACCCAGCAAAACAGAGCTTCCCACATGCCCGACGCCGCATAAAAATGTGATCCAGAGTGTTTTGAAAAGAGGCCAGCGCCTCGCTTTTCCCATGACAATAAAAGGAAGATAGTGATCAGGGCCAAACAGCGTGTGAACAAAGCCGATAGAAGCGGCAGTTCCGACTAAGATCATCAACTCGTATGACATCATCTTTTATCCTTTCAAGCGCGGCGAAACGCCGTAACTTCTTTTTTCAGCCAATCAACCCAATCGCTGATACCCGCGCCTGTTTTGCATGAGATTTCTATAATCTTAATTTCGGGATTCAAGGCTAAAACAATTTTGCGCATGACGTCCATATCAAAATCGCTAAGCGACAGATAATCAATCTTATTGACAAGCAGCACATCGCAGATGCTGAACATGAGCGGGTATTTGATTGGTTTGTCGTCGCCTTCGGGAACACTCAGAATCATCACGTTTTTGTGCGCGCCCGTATCAAATTCGGCAGGGCACACCAGATTGCCCACATTTTCGATGATGAGCAGATCAAAATCTTTTTTGTCTAACGCTTCGAGCCCCTGCGTGACCATTGTGGCGTCCAGATGGCAGAAACCGCCTGTCCGCAACTGCACAGCGGGAATTCCCTGGGCGGCAACTTTTTCGGCGTCCACTTTTGATTCGATATCCGCTTCGATGACGCCCAGTTTTATACTGCCCTTCAGCGCTTGAGCTGTTTTGAGAATCAGGCTGGTTTTCCCCGAGCCCGGCGAAGACATCAGGTTCACCAGCATGGTTTTTTGCCAGCGGAGCCGCTCCCTCACGCCCGCAGCCACCTGGTTATTATCAGCCATAATTTCTTCTTTAACTTCGATCATTCGGACACCATCCATTACATGACCTCCATGTTTTTGATAAAATATTCCCGCCCGGAAATGAGCGTTACGTCTTTCTTGCCGCAGTGAGGGCAGGGTATGTTAATTTGACTCGCGTCATCTACCGTATAGATTTTGGCGCAGGCGTTGCATGTGAGCCGTATCGGTGTTCGTTCGATTTGAAGCTTTGCTCCTTCAGCCAGAGTGCCACGGCTTACATAATCGAAGTAGCGTTGCATCGGTTCATCTTCCAGATGGCTCAATCTTCCGACCTGAAGCTGTATAGTCATCACGCGGCGGACATCGTTTTTTTCGGCGTGCGCTAATACAATTTTTAGAATGCTTTCGGTAACGGGTAATTCATGCATTTATTTTCTGATTCTCCATTAGATAAGCATTTGAATATCGTCGAAATACCCGGAGAGGCTCAATGTTCTTGGCCACCTTCATGTGCATAATAGCGCCCTGCAATCCATGAAATATAAGGCGCGCCGTGTCCGCCGTGTTGAGTCCGGGCGGCAATTGCCCGATATTTTTTGCTTCTTCCAGACATTCTTCAATCTGCGCAATGAGTCCTTCCACGGCGGCTTGCAGGCGCTTACGCAATTTCTCGTTGGCATCGGCGAGTTCCAGCGATAGATTGCCAATCGGGCAGCCCAGTGTTGCACTGCTTTTTTTAAAGGCCGACTCATAATAGCCCAAAAGCTTATTCAACCGTTCCAGGGGCGTAATTCGACCATCACGCAAATAGCCGGTAAATCTTTCTCCAATTACCTCAGAGAAATGATCAATCAC
>DSAV01000176.1 GCA_011046295.1 Deltaproteobacteria bacterium
GTTACGTAACTGCCGTCTTTGTATTCAAGGGCAAAAGAGTTGGGGTTGTTGTTATTAATTGAAGTGACAATAATTTCCGCGACGCCGCTTCTGTTGATATCCGCTATATCAACCGAGATATATTGATTGTGTTTTTTGCCCGCGATTTTTTCCAACAGGATTAATTCCCTGCCTTTTTTTTGGTAGATGTAGATATTATTATTGTCGATGGTTACTATTTCGTTGAGGCCGTCATTATTTACGTCTCCAACAGCCATGCCCTTTAGCTCCGTGGGAAGGTGCTGGCTCATCCAAAAATCACGGCGATGAATGGGTTCGGGAGACTCGATGAATTCCGTCCTGATTGCGGAGGTCATGGTGCCTCTCTTGGTTTCTCTCATACCGGCGATTATCTGTGATTCGCGTGTGGTGCCGGGAGGAAGAGGGCGTGATACGGTTTTTTCTTCGCCGGCGCGGGCAGAAGCAGAGACTAGAGGAGCCGCTTCAGCAGCTGTGGTACCCAAGATGTGACTTTTGATTTTTTGGGAAAATTCGTTCACTTTGGGAAGAACATCATCAATATTCTGTGATTGAGCGAAAACCGAGACATCTGATTTGTTTGCGTTTATATCAACCAATTTCCCGTCAAGGCTGATACTGTTGCCTATCTTGGTAATGCTTCCCCAGACGACATAATCAGACTTTAATTTCCGGCCGATATTGTGAACATCAGCAAGGGTCAATTCCGCGGCTTTAGTTTTTTTCATTTCTGCGGCCACGAGATTTCTTGCTGTGACATCGATTTTCCCGGGTACGGCAATGCGCGAGGAGAGCATATTTCCGATTCCCTGCTTTAGATAATCAATATTTTCAGCACTGTGCGTGGTAAAGGGTAAAACGGTTACCACATATTTATCTTTTGCCCAAAGTGAACCCGTGAACATAATTACGAGGGTAAGACAAAAGATTATTTTTAAATATATTTTCATGTTATTCTCCCTTAATCAGGAATTAATGTTTGCATTCATGCATTTAATTTGTGCAATTTCTATCATTTTAATTATCATAACACAAGAACGATTTGGCCGGATTGTCCTTAAATCATGTTTTCAGCGGAATAACGTAGAACAGTACGGCAAAGAAGTGGCAAATGCTTCCGGCAAGAACAAAAGCATGCCAGATGGCGTGATTGAAAGGAAGCTTTTTCCATGCGTAAAAAACAGTGCCGACGGTGTAAATAATGCCTCCGGCGACAAGCCAGAAAATAGCCCCGGAGGAAAGAGACTGGAATATGGGTTTGGCGGCAAATATGACCAGCCAACCCATAAGAATATACGCCAACGTAGAAAGAATTTTGAAGCGGTGAATAAAGAAAGATTTAAACAGTATTCCCATGACGGTCATTGTCCAGACTACGCCAAATAGAGTCCATCCCAGGGCGCCGCGCACCACCACCAGCATGAACGGCGTGTAGGTGCCGGCGATGAGGATATATATGCAGGAATGATCGATTATTTTGAAAACAAATTTAACGCGGGGCTTGCGGAAACTGTGGTAGAGAGTTGAAGCCGTATAGAGCAAAACCAGAGCAAAACCGAAAATAGCGCAGCTGACGATATGACGCGCGTCGCCGTACAAACTGGCAAAGACTATTAACAAAACCAGTCCGGCCACGCTAATGAAGGCTCCTGCCCCATGGGTCACACTGTTGAGAATTTCTTCCCGTGAAACGGGATATTTTTTTTCGGCTTGTACCGTGTTTTTTTCCATGCTACTAAATCCGCGTGCATCAGATACGTTGTTCTTGAATATTTGTCAATACATTTCGGGCTTCTTAAAAGATAGTGATATTAGTATTTAGTCTTGACGGGGCGCTGAAAATCGTAATAATATCGAACAGTGGAAGATTGCATTGAGCGCGAGAAGAAAAGAAGGCTGATTTCTCTATACAATAACCGGAAAACATTAAGGGGGCTTAAGTGATACCGCGATATTCCCGGGAAAAAATGGAAAAAATATGGAGTCCTCAAAACCGCTATCAGAAATGGCTGGACGTGGAGATGGCGGCCTGCGAGGCCATGGTTAAACTTGGCAAGATGCCGCAAAAGGCTCTGGATAATATCAGAAAAAAAATTGCCATCGATATTGCGCGTATTGACGAAATAGAAAAAATAACGAGACACGATGTTGTCGCTTTTTTGACATCTTTGACGGAAAAGGTGGGAGAAGACGGGCGTTTTATCCACATGGGGCTCACGTCATCAGATGTTCTGGACACCTCGCTGGCGTTGCTCCTCAAAGAATCAGCGGAAATTTTACTGGATGACATCGATGCGCTTCTGGATGTTCTAAAGAAAAAAGCATTTGAACATAAGAAAACTTTAATGATCGGCCGCTCGCACGGCATTCACGCTGAGCCGATTACATTCGGTCTGAAGATGGCTCTATGGTATCAGGAAATGGAAAGAAACCGCGCGCGCCTGGTGCGGGCGAAAGAAACAGTAAGCCATGGCAAAATATCAGGAGCGGTGGGAACTTTCTCTTTTGTCGAGCCGTTTGTGGAAGAATATGTCTGTGAAAAACTGGGGCTTAAACCCGCGCCCGTTTCTTCGCAAATAGTCCAGCGAGATCGTCACGCCGAATTTTTTACCACACTGGCGATTATCGCTTCTTCACTGGATAAATTCGCGCAGGAAATCCGTCTTTTACAGAGAACGGAAGTGCGCGAGGCGGAGGAATATTTTTCGCCGGGCCAAAAAGGCTCGTCGGCCATGCCACACAAGCGCAATCCCGTCTTATCCGAAAACATATCCGGTCTGGCGAGGCTTGTCCGTTCCTATGCGCTGGCGGCGCTGGAAGATGTCGCCCTGTGGCACGAGCGTGATATCAGCCACTCTTCAGTGGAACGGGTCATCGCTCCGGACGCGACTATTGTTCTTGATTTCATGCTGGGCAGGTTTACCGGCCTCATGGATAAGCTTGTCGTTTATCCGGAGAGGATGATGGCGAATCTCAATATGACACACGGAGTAATTTTTTCACAGATGGTTTTGCTGGCGCTTATTGAAAAAGGAGCCACCAGAGAAGATGCCTACGCTATCGTTCAGAAAAACGCGATGAAGTCGTGGCAGGAAGGTTTGGAATTCAGGGAGCTTTTAACAAAAGACGCAGTCGTGAGAAAATATTTGGCGCAAAAAGATCTGGATAACGTATTTGATATTAATAATTTCCTGAAAAACCTCGATTTTATTTTCGGTCGGGTTTTTGGTTAATAAAACTAGCTCTTACACTTTTTCGATAATCGTGTCTTTTTCGAATTCTTTAAGAGTTTCCGGGTAATCAATATTGTGGTGCAGGCCGCGGCTTTCCTTGCGCAGGAGGCAGGACTGTACAATTAGTTTGGCCACAGTAGTGATGTTGCGCAGCTCGATTAAATCTTTTGTCACTTTATAATTCCAGTAATACTCGTTGATTTCTTTCTGGATTAGATCGATACGCCGCTGGGCGCGCTCCAGGCGCTTGTTGGAACGCACGATGCCCACGTAGTTCCACATGCAGCGGCGGATTTCGTCCCAATTGTTGGTAACGACAATGCTGTCGTCACTTTCCACCGCGCCGCCCGGATCCCAGGGTGGTATGGCAATGGTGCTGAGTTCGGTTTGCCGGAAAGACTTGTTGATTTTGATAAAAATACGATGAGAATAAACCAGCGCTTCGAGAAGCGAGTTGCTGGCCAGGCGATTCGCTCCGTGCAGGCCGGTGCAGGAAACTTCCCCGCAAGCGAATAGATTATCAATGGAGGTTTTTCCAAAATGGTCAACGGCCACACCGCCGCAGATGTAATGAGCGGCCGGGGCAACAGGAATAGGGTCAACGGCAATATCGATGCCGAATTCGAGGCACTTTTCGTAAATATTAGGAAAGCGGTTCTGTAAGAAATCCCGATCGCGGTGCGTAATGTCCAGAAGCACATATTCATCGCCGGACTTTTTTATTTCCGTGTCAATTGCTTTGGCGACAACGTCGCGCGGGGCGAGGCTTTGCATCTGATGATATTTTTCCATAAATGTCGCGCCGTTTTTCAATTTAAGAATTCCGCCTTCACCGCGCACCGCCTCGCTGATGAGAAAAGATTTTGCCGCGGGGTGAAAAAGACATGTCGGATGAAACTGGATAAATTCCATATTGGCGATTTGCGCGCCGGCGCGGTAAGCCATGGCGACACCGTCTCCCGTGGCAATATCAGGATTGGTCGTGATCAGATAAACCTTACCCGCACCGCCGGTGGAGAGAATAGTGTACTTGGCGCGAAAGGTGTGAATGATATCCGCATCGATATCCAAAACATAAGCGCCCAGACAATTAATCGTGCGACCTTGTGCATCATTGGCCAAAACCAGGTCGATGCTGATGTGATTTTCGTAAATTGTCACATTTTTCAAGGAAGCGACTTTTTCATGCAGGGCGCGCTCAATTTCGCGGCCAGTCAGGTCCTTGGCGTGAAGAACACGGCGGCGGCTATGGCCGCCTTCGCGCCCTAAATCATAAGATTGAGGCGAATCTTCCGACGTGGTGAATTCCACGCCCCATTCAACAAGTTCCTTAACACGCGGCGGAGCCTCTTTAACTACAAAATCAACTACGTCTTTGTGGCAAAGGCCTCCGCCGCAGATGAGCGTGTCGTTGATATGTTCTTCAAAACTGTCTGTTTTGTCAGTAACCGCGGCGATGCCGCCCTGCGCGTAGTTGGTGTTGGATTCCGATTTTTCCTTTTTGGTAACTATGGCGACACTGCCCAGACCCGCAGCTTTGATGGCCAGACTAAGTCCGGCGATACCGCTACCAATGATTAAAAAATCGGTTCGAAATTCCATGAAAGCGTTTCCGTTAAATAAACACTAGTAAAAGGTTGTTTACAAATCCTCATTGCTTTTATATAAAGATTTTAAATTTTTAGCAAAGAAAATTATTGTCAGGTAAAAGAAATTGATTGTTTTAGGCATAGAATCATCCTGTGACGAGACAGCCGCGGCCGTAGTCAAAGAAGGCAAAATGCACTCCAACGTGATTGCCTCGCAGATCAAGGATCACAGCCCCTACGGCGGCGTGGTGCCGGAAATTGCCTCGCGCAAGCACATCGAAGCAATAATCCCCGTAATCAAACGAGCCATATCTGATGCTGGTATAGAGCTTAAAGATGTTGAAGGAATTGCCGTTACCCGCGGCCCGGGGTTGGTCGGCTCTCTTTTAATCGGGTTATCCACCGCCAAATCCCTTGCTTATTCGCTTGGTATTCCTTTGATAGGGGTGAATCATCTGGAGGGGCACATCGCGGCAATTTTTCTTGCCGAAAAACAACCTTCTTTTCCCTTTATTGCCCTTGTTGTCTCAGGCGGGCATACCAGCATTTATCTGGTAGAAAATCATCAGAGCTTTTCTATTCTGGGGCAGACGCGCGATGACGCGGCGGGCGAGGCCTTCGACAAGGCGGCAAAAATGCTTAATCTCGGTTATCCGGGCGGAGTGGTGATTGATAAACTGGCCAAAAGCGGAAATCCCAAGGCGTTCGCGTTTCCACGCGCGATGAAAGATTCGCCCGATTTCAGCTTTAGTGGTCTGAAAACATCTTTGCTTGTAATGCTCAAAAAACGAGGAAGAAAATTTGCCGATGAAGAACTGCCGGACGTGGCGGCAAGTTATCAGGAAGCTATTGTGGATGTGTTGATCGAAAAAACACTGCAAGCGGCAAAAGTTCATAAGATCGATCAAGTTGTTGTTTGCGGCGGCGTGGCGGCCAACAGCCGGCTGAGGGAAAAATTTACCGATGCCGCAAAAGAGCATAGCGTTAGTTTATTTATTCCGCCGATGATTTTGTGCACGGACAATGCCGCGATGATCGCGGCCATCGGCGAGGTTTTGTTAAAAAGCGGCCGGCGTGATGGGCTGGACTTGAACGCTGTTTCGCGCTGGCCACTAGCGACTTTGTAAAAAGTCCATATGCTGCGTTGCGCTGCAGCCTTTCGTCGTTGCGACGTATGTAGAAATACGCCTCACTCCGAAGGCTTTGCGCGCCTTGCCTCTGGAGCTTTTTACAAGGTCGTCAAAAGCTGATAATATTCTAAATCTTACAAGCTAGAGATACTCATGGTTTCACCAAAAGAAATATTAAAACAATATGAAATTAAGCCGCGCAAGAAATTGGGCCAGTCTTTTCTTTTAGACGTCAATACAATTCACAAAATAGCCGCCGCGGGAGGTATTTCATCTGACGATGTTGTTGTGGAAATAGGGGCTGGTATTGGCGTTTTGACAAAAGACATCGCGCAAAATGCCAGGCGGGTAATTGCCGTGGAAATTGATCCCCGGCTTGTGACAGCCCTTCAACAGCAGCTTGCCGGACATGATAATGTAGAGATTGCCAGCGGGGATATTTTGAAATTTGATTTTGCATCAATTGCTGATCAGTATAAATCTAAAGTTAAAGTGATCGGCAATGTTCCCTACAATATTTCCAGCCCCGTAATTTTTCATTTGTTGTCGTATCGTTCGGTTATCAGCGATTTCACGCTGATGTTGCAAAAAGAAGTTGTAGAGCGACTGGTCGCGCCGCCGGATAATAAAAGCTATGGTGTGCCTTCTGTGATTTTGCAGATGTTCGCCGTGGTGGAAAAGATATTTGATGTGCCCGCAAGCTGTTTTTATCCCCGGCCTAAGGTGGAATCTTCCATAATTCGAGGAATATTTCGTCAAAAGCCTCTTGTTGAACTTGCCGATGAGGCATTTTTCAGCCGGTTGGTGAAAGCCGCTTTTGCTCAGCGCCGTAAAACGCTGATGAATAATTTAAAGAAAGCTGCATTCCTTGCGAATGTCTCGGAGGAAAAAATAAAAGAGGCTCTGGATAAAGCGCAAATTGACGGCAAGCGAAGAGGCGAGACACTATCAGTTAAAGAATTCGGACAACTGAGCAATATCTTGAAGCAGACATTTAACTTATTGCCTGTCATTCAACTCTAGCTTCATTATTTGCGGATTGCGCGCACAATGGAATAATCCGAATACAATAATCTACTTGAAAATAAACCGCGTAAGGGAAGCGTCTGAGTAAGCAGCGTCGAAATTCATGATAGACGATGGGATATTGTAATGGGTTGTGGGATATTGCGCTTGCCGCGGCATAGAATATACGAAGAAATTCTTCACCTAGTCCTTTGGATTTCGATTCGTACCAAAGATGGCCATTGATGCCATCTTCTTCAACTTCCGGAACAAACCTCAGGTTATAAGTCATTTCCTTTCAGCTATCCTTGCTTGAAGTTCGTCCAGAGACAAAAGCTTGCCCTGTACTAACTTGCTTTTCGCCAGCCTTGTGTCCAGTTCTTTTATATGACTTTCAGGAACAGGGATCAACGGTTCTTCGGAAACTATTTCATCCCACATATCTTCGATCAGCAGAATTTTTTCAGGTATGCTTAATTTTTTAATTTGCGGAATATCTATGGCGCGCATGACTTGATAATCATATAAAAGGCACCTCCAAAGTATAGCAGAAATCATAAAAATGTTCTGCTATACTTTGGTTAAAGAGACCAATCCAAACCAAGGAGGTGCTTAAATGGAATTGTACA
>DSAV01000023.1 GCA_011046295.1 Deltaproteobacteria bacterium
CCGGCAATGATGACAATCGTTCTTTTTTTATAAGCCGCAACTATCGCCGGATGCTTAATCATTGCCCTGGCTATCAGGCGTTTACCCGCGGCGGGCGTAAGGATAAATTGTTTCATAATTGGCCTCTTTCGGGAATGATGCCTTTGGAGTTAAAAGATTGCCTGCCCGTATTTATCTTTATAAACCATTTCCGCTACTGTTTTTCGCGGGGGTCCTTCGCGCAGAGGTAAAACAGGTTTGCCCACGGGAATCACCGCCACAACCTCACGCCCTTCCGGCACCGCGAGAATTTTTTTGCACGCTTCATGATTCATCAGGCCGACAATCACCGTGCCCAGTCCCATTTCATGGGCTTTGAGGCAAAGCGTCTGCACGGCAATGCCCAGATCGAACATATACCAGTTTTTCAGCGAGGTGGATTCCTTGCCGTCGTAACAGCCGGAAATATTGGTCTTGGCGCAGGCCACAATCAGGGCGGAAGCGGCCAGTGAGCATTTTGTCGCCGGATTCTTTTCCGTGTAAGTTCCGGTGACGGCCTCGATAGTGGCTCTATCGCGCACAACGATAAATTCCCACACCTGGGTATTGGCCCACGAAGGCGACCAGCGAACGGCCTCGAAAATCTGTTTAAGTTCGTCGTCACTTACCGGCTCATCCGTAAATTTTCTCACGCTGCGGCGTTTGAGTATTGCTTCCTGCAGTTCCATAATTAAAACCTCCATTTTGTATGTTGTATCTTTGCCGGGAATATAACCCGTTTTCATTCAAGAATGCAGCAGATTTTTTTCGAAAAGCGCGCGGGCGTTTTGCGCCACTGAAGAAACCGAAAAGTTATAACTTTTAAAGTCAGGTTCCAGCGTGCCAATAAGTTTGAGCTTTATCGTGTTGAACGCTCGCGTGTCAAACGAAAAAGTTCCCGGGCGAAAAAGCACGTTTGTATTCTTTATCAAAATCAAGTGTATCGGCGCTTTGCAGTAGCGCGCGATGCTGAACACTCCTTTGTTAAAAGCGGCAAGCTTTCCATCGCGGCTTCGGGTGCCTTCCGGAAAAACAAACACTATTCCTCCATCCGCCAGATGTTTTTTTATCGCTTCCAGATTGTTAATCATTGCCGCTCCCATCATTTCATTGGGCGCGGAAGGAATATATCGGTGTTTTTCAAAAACCAGCCGAAAATGGGGACTTTGAAAAAAGTGTTTTTCACGATGGTCAAATGCCGCGGGAAAAGCGAGACCAGCAAAATAGGATCCAGATAAGATATGTGATTGCAGACAATCACGGCAGACCGGATTTGACGTACCTCGTCAGGAATTTCAAATTTGGTGCGGCGAATAAATATTCGCGTCAGGGCGAAAAAGCATCTGAGGTGGACGTGATTTATATTTTGCAAAGCGGCAGAGACGTTTTTGGATATAACAATAGCCGGCAAAAATAAAAAAAGAAGCAAAAAAAGGTAGCCGAAAAGAAAATACATCCACAAAAGTGAAGTAATTAGAAAGTTGTAAACTTTGATGAAGATTTTAATCAGAGGCATGACGATTTCAAGCCAATTTTCTGATGA
This sequence comes from Deltaproteobacteria bacterium, assembly GCA_011046295.1. Classification (GTDB taxonomy): domain Bacteria; phylum Desulfobacterota; class Syntrophia; order Syntrophales; family Smithellaceae; genus UBA4810. The sequence continues at coordinate 1,562 of DSAV01000023.1, forward strand.
GCAAAATAGTATTGACGCCACCGAAAGCAAAATTTTGTATAGCCGCGGTTTTGACCGGTTGACTCAAAACTTTCTGCGCATGTTTAATCATCGCGCAGCGCTCGTCTATTTCTTGCAGGTTTATCGTTGGCGCGATAAAGCCGTCTTCCATCATGTACAGGGTCATTATTGTTTCAATTGCGCCGCAGGCCGCCATGGTATGACCGATATAGCTTTTTAAGCCGATAACATAAGGATTGTCTCCGAATACCGCGCCGATAGCCTGCGCTTCGATGATATCTCCCATTTTAGTCGCGGTGGCGTGAGCGCTGACCAGATCAACCTCCCGCGGATTAATCTTGGCGTTTTCCACGCCGAGCTTCAGCGTTTGCGTGATTCCCGCCAGATTGGGCAGGATCATATCGCCGCCGTTATTGTTACAGGCAAAACCGATGACTTCGGCGATAATATTGGCGCCGCGCTTTTTGGCAAATTCATAATCTTCGAGCATTACCGCGCCGCCGCCTTCGCCGACAACCAGTCCGTCGCGCAATTTATCAAAAGGGCGGGGAGTGCGTTGCGGCTGGTCATTAAAAGCGGTGGAACAGGCCAGTAAATTATCAAAGACAGCGACAGTAATAGTATCATATTCATCCGCGCCGCCGCAGAGCATGGCGTCTTGCAGTCCGTATTTGACGGCTTCATAGCCGTAACCGATGGATTGACTTGCTGTAGTGCACGCGGTACCAGAGGCAATAACGCGGCCGGTGATTCCGAACATTTTAGTGATATTAACCGCCGTGGTGTGCACCATGGATTTTAAATAATCCACCGCGCCAATATTTTGATAGTCTGCCTTATCTTTTGCTTCAAAAAATATTTTGTAAATATCGCGTTGCACCGTGGGAGATCCGTGGATAGAACCAAAAGCCACACCCATTTTTCCGGAAGTGATAAATTCCTGGGGCAGGCCGGATTGTTCAAGAACTTCCTTGGCTACCTGGCAGGCGTAGTAGGCAACTGGCCCCATTGTTTTGCGGTGCGCTCTTTTGAAGTCGTATTCGATGGGATAATCCACCGTGCCGTAGACACGGGAATGGATAAAGCGGCTGACCAGCGCGTCTTCGCGAAGCGGTATGATCCTGATTTTCCCGCGAGCAGATTTTCTGTTATCTGCTTTTTGCCGTGGCCGATAGGGGTTATGGCGGAAGCCGCCGTGATGACAACTCTTCGTTCCATAAATTATTATGCCGCGCTGTTTCTGGTCTGAATGATTCTTTCAATATAGTCGCAAATCTGATTAATTGTGCGGATATCCATGGCCTGTTTTTTTTCTTCCTGAGTGAGTTCAGAGCCCAGCATCCGCTCAATTTCGAGCAAAAGCTCAATGGCGTCAATGCTGTCAAATTCGTATTTTTCCCGCAGGTCGTCATCCATTCCGGGGTTTTCTATTTCAAACTCCCGCTGGAAAATGTTTATGATTTCGCGTTCAATTTCCTGACGTGTCATTAATTTTCCGTTAGCTCCTAAAGTTGGTTTTTCTTTTTAACAAATATTCGATTATTATTCTACAATTTACCAATTTTTCCTGAGGATGAGTCGAAATAAAGAAGAGGAAAACATCCCGAAAGAAAAAATGCCCTGCGTTTTAAAGAATTATCGCTTGTTGGCTACATTGAATATCGGGCGGAAAATTAACATAATTTGGCTGATGAGTCTACATGTTTAAATCTGCCGTTTTATATCACGGTCAAAACGTTCGGCTCCCAGAATTTGTTTCGCGACGTTGAATGATCCCAGTACACTTCCTAAAACTCCCGGCGCCAGCGCGTTTTGTCCGGTCAGGTACAGGCCGCCGATGGGTAAATTATTTATCGATGCTATTTTAAGCAGTTGCTTGTCCGAGCGCAAGACTCCGTAGCATGAACCTTCCGGACAACTGACGTAGTCGCGGATGGTCAGAGGCGTAAATACGTCGATAATCTCAGCGTTTTTAAGCTCGCCGAAAACAACGGACGCATTTTTCAGGAGCTCATGGGCGATGCCCAATTTTTTTTGTTCGTAGTCTTCTCCCCGCTTCCCGGAGAGAGTTTCTTCCCATCGGCTCCACTCACGGTAGAGGGATTCGGTGATAATGGACAGCAGATTGGATTGATTGTTCCCGTGCCTGATTTGATAAAAAACACCGTCTTCTATTGAGCCTTTTTCAGTGATGGAGAGGCGGTAAATATTATGCTCTATTTCCGGATGCGCGGCCGCGTCCACACTGACCTGCACGGCTATAACGCCGTCGGTTTCTTGGAGTCCTGAAATCCGGTGTCGGTAGGAAGGACGCAGCGAGTCCGGCTGCAGCAGGTTCAGCAATATTTTCGGGTGCACATCGGCAATGATATTATCTGCCGGCAGTTCAAAATTTGATTTCAGCCGGATACCGGTTACTTTTGCGGACTCAAGCAAAATTTCTTCGGCGGCGTCATTTAAAAAAAGTTTTCCGCCCAGTTCGTAAAAGCGCTCCATCAGAATATCGGCCATTTTCGCGCCGCTATCTTTCAGTCGCCAGGCGGAAAACAGATAACCCGCCAATACCATGTGGTGAATTATTAACGGGCAACCATCAGGCTCCACGCCGATAAGCTGGCAGGGTACGGATAATACCGCGCGCAAACCGGGAGAAGCAGCAAGCTTGTTCAGAAATTCACCCAGGGGCTGGTAATAATCCATATTTTGAAAGGGGTCGCCCTGGTTGAGCAAAAAAGCAGTATCCTGCATACGTCCGCTGATTTCGCGCAGATTATTCATCACGTAATCAATGGCCGCCGCGTCTTTGGGAAACGCTTTACGCAGATTTTCTTCATACGCTTTAATGCCAGGCGGCAAATCAAAAGAAAAATCATCAAAGAGATAGCGGTCGATTACTCCTTCCTGTCCCATCCGGCAAAAAAGATTTTCCACGTTTAAGCCAAGAAAGGCAAACATTCTGCCCAGCGGTTCATTGGCACCCAGCGCGCCCACGTAATGAACTCCTACCGGGCAGTTCAATCCCGCGCGCCGGTAGGAACGCATCAGCCCGCCCGGCACGGAATTTTTTTCCACGATGCTAACCCGCCAGCCAAGCCTTGCCAGCAAAATTCCCGCGCTTAAGCCCCCGATGCCCGAACCGATAATGACAATGTTTTCTTTTTCCGCGGAGCTTTTCATTTTTATATCCTTTAATAAACGGGATTTTTTACCGGCCGGTTAGTTTCGCACAGATTGCGCTTCAATCAGCGTCATATACAGGGAATAAGTCGGTGTTTCTTTTGCGTGCAATACGATACTTTGAAAATATATTCCTGCCAAGTTGTCGTAAATAACATGCCTTTTCAGCGAACCGCAAGGCGAATAGCGCTTGATTTGTATGACTTCGTTGCAATCGCCAAAGACGTCAACCCAGTCTCCTTCTAGCTCCTTCCAGCGGCAGACAAATTTCCCGTCGGGCAAAACGCCGCGCTTGTGTATTGTGCCCTCCGGAGCGAAAAAAAGGAGCTTTATGTCGGCCAGCATACTACCGGCGAAATCTTCCGCATCAAAAGGCGGCATGGCGCGCCTGACATTCAGCAAGCCGCCCATTTCTTCGGCTTCGAAAAGTACCATGCCTTCCGCGGTAACAATCGCGCAGGAAAGAGAGCGCGCGAGCGGATCGGCCACAGTTACACCGATAACCGCGCTGCGGATTTTCCCCGCGGCATGAACTTCAATCGCGTGAACAAAAGAAGTTTTTTCCCGTAAAAAAGGATGAGGACAGGATAAGTTTTCTGTTAATACTGAAGGCGTCTTTACCGGCGGCATTGTCTGACAGGCGCAGAAAAAGATTACAGAAATTAAAATAACGGATTTCTTCATTGGACTTCCACAAATACCGTTTCGGGAATGTCTCTATTCGTAATCACGTTTTTGAAATCGATTTGCGTGTAGTCGCTTGCGCTTTCGATGATTTTGACGGTCTTTACCGCCGCTTCCTTTTTAGCAAGAGAAATGACAATCTTTTCTATCATTCCAGACATGCTTTTGTCCACAGGGGTGAGGGTTATCTGAATGTCCGTGCCTTCCTGGAAAGTCGCCTGGAATGAAGGATTCGAATCGAATCTGCCTTTCATCCACGCGGTTATTTCATCCAGAACTATTTTCATCGTCTGCACCCCGCCTGATTTATCTTCAACCATTTTTCCGCCGGAATAAATATAGCGCTTTGTCCGGCCTTTATGATTAAGCACAATGCTTTTAAGCGGTTTTAAATACTCCCAGCGGAAGGAATCAGGCGCCTGATAATAAAAAACGCCTTCGGAAAGCAGGGGCTTGGCCAGAATTTTCATGTGTTTGCTCTGGATAAAAGAGGCCTGTATGGACTGAATTTGCGCCGCGTCCTTTTTCAACTTTTCCAGACTATCGGCAAACGCCGCGTTGCCTGTGGGAAAAACAAGCAAAGACAGCAGGCTGATAACGCCGATATGCCGATATAAGGGAAAAACACGCATCAATAAACACCGCCGTTTACTCCCACAACCTGCCCGGTCATGTAAGAAGCGTCTCCCGAACACAAAAACCGGATGACGCGCGCCACCTCTTCGGGCCTGCCCATTCTTTCCATGGGAATCATTTTTTTCATTTCCGCCACCGGCGCGCCTTCAATCATTTCCGTTTTAATTAATCCGGGGGCGACAACGTTCACTCTTATCCCGAAGCGCGCCACTTCTTTGGAAAGGGAGCGGCACGCCCCGATCAGTCCCGCCTTCGCCGCGGCGTAATTTGCCTGGCCACGGTTCGGCGCTATTGCCGCAAGGGAAGAAACCGCGACAATGGAACCGCAGCGCGATTTAACCATTTCACGCAAAACCATTCTGGTTACATTGAAAAAACCTTTCAGCGTCGTGTTGATAACGCTGTCCCATTCATCTTCTCCCATCATCATGAATAGTCCGTCCGCGGTAATTCCCGCGTTGCTTACAAGGACTTGTATTTTTTTATGCCGCTCGACGACTTCTTTTAATTTTTCCGTGGTCTGTTGCGTATCCATAACATCGAACTGCGCGATTTCTCCTTCCGCGCCCGCTTCGCGCACCTGTTTCAGAGTTTCTTTGGCCGCGTCTTCATTGGCGTTATAGTTAATCACAATAAAATAGCCGGCCCTGGCCAGCTCGACTGCCGTTGCCCTGCCGATGCCACGGCTCGCGCCGGTCACAAGCGCGACCTTCTTTTCGCTCATTTTCATTCTCCTAAAATCATTATTTTTGTATGTCTTCTTCGTTAAGGCGCAAAGCCTGCAAAACTACCGTGGCCAGGACATCCTCTCCGCTTTTTATTTCTCCTTCCATGACGGCGTAATTGTCCAGTGTATATTTGCTCGTCACGGAAATAATCAGGCGCGTATTGACGGTAATGCTTGAAACAAAAAAATGCGCGCTTTTTATTCCGACCATCCACCCTTTGACCGCGTTTTTGCCCTGCTTTTGTCTTTTGTAGCCTTCCACAACCGCGGCTGTCTGGGCGACGGCCTCGATCAGTACCAAAGAATTTACTGCACCATCTTCAAACAGTGGCCAGGTAGAACTCACCACCGCCGCGGCGACGCCCGAGCTTGCCCGCGCTTCGAGCACTTCAGTGAGCATTTTTATCGGTTCCCGATGCGGGATAATGCTGTCAATATCAACGTTAAGCATAGGCGTTAATAACGCTTTTTTATCATAGCTAATGAAAAAAACCACTTAAAGTCAACAAAAATCATTCCTTGATTTTCGGGGTTATCAATAATAATTAATTAATATTCTGGATTAAAAACCTTAAAAGCAATAAAAACCCCCTGAAAAAAAAGGAGGTATAATCATGAAACGAGTCATCCTTTTTGTTTTGTTTGCTGTTTTAATATCACTGCTGAGCGGCTGCGCGACCATATACCACAAACCGGAGTTTAGCGGCCGGCTGATTGATGCCGAG
>DSAV01000110.1 GCA_011046295.1 Deltaproteobacteria bacterium
CTTCAGACGCGCCTATTTTTTCGGCTATGTCTTTCAGTTTCATCATTCTGTTTACTGTGACAGATTGAAAAGTAATTGATTGCTCCTTTGTTTTCGGTAAATCAAATCCATATTTTTGCGGATCTTTAATTATATGCAAGGTAGCGATAAATCTGGGGACATAGCGCGCTGTTTCTCTGGGTAAATAATTATATAAATCCCAGAATCTATCAAAATAATTAATCTTCTGCCGTGAAATAACTCTGAGCACCCTTCCCTCTCCGCAATTATAAGCGGCCAATACCGTAAGCCAATCTCCGAACATTGAATGTAATTCTTTTAAATAAGCGATTGCCGCATGTGTGGATTTCACAGGATCCATACGCTCATCAATCCATTCGTCGCGGGTGAGCCCGAATTTATATCCGGTTGAAGGTATAAACTGCCACAAACCGAGAGCGCGCGCCCGGGATAATGCTTTTATCTTAAAGCCGCTTTCCACTAAGGGAAGCCATACAAATTCCTCGGGAATCCCCGCTAATTTCAATTCCCGGATAATCATCTCTTTGTAAGTCCCCGAACGCTGGTAAGATGAAATAAAAAAATCTCTCTCGGGCCCCTGAAATGAACGTATTTCTTTTTCAATCGCGTCATTTAATTTTATCGGTATTTCGCCGGCTTTTCCCCTGGTAATGGATTGCTGAGCAGAATATACTGCCAATATTCTCTTCGAAATTAAAAGGCGAAGGTCATCTTTCTGGCGGGGAACTTCGGCGTTTCCGTTTGCGTCCAATAACATCGCGTACGCTTTATCCAAAGTGTTTATCGTATTATCAATATCACCTCTGTCCCAGCAGTCATCTGCTTCTTCCAATAAGGCGAGTATCTTCTCCATCATTTCCTGTTCTTCAGATAATTTTTCCTGAGATGAATCAGCATTATTGGCCAACGATTTAACCACTGATATTTTTTGTGCACCATCGTCCGCGTTACGCTTGCTAATTGCGATATTTTCATTTGTTTCTGTTCTTGTTTCCGGCTGCTTAATTATTTGAGCGGATTGTCCCGAGTTGTCTCTTTTATTAACAACAGATTGATTTGTCGCGCACGCGGAAATAACTATGGCAACAAATAATATTAACACGTAAAAAGAATATTTACACTTTTTTATCATCAAATACTTCTCCCGGGTTATTCATTATTCATAATCAATAATATCGTTATTTTATTTTTTTACCATATTGCAAGTCTCGGCCTGATATGTCCATCAAATAAGCCTGAATGAACTCATCGATATCGCCATCCATGACTCTCCCCGCGTCGCCGATTTCCAGGTTCGTCCGATGGTCTTTTACCATTTTGTATGGATGCAGGATATAAGATCGTATCTGGCTTCCCCAGGCAATGTCCTTTTTGGATTTATTTTCTTCGTTTAACTTTTCATTTTTCATCTGTAATTCGCGCTCATACAGCCTCGATTTTAAATATTTTATCGCCATCGCTTTGTTTTTATGCTGCGAACGTTCATTCTGACATTGAACTACTATACCGGTAGGCAAATGGGTTATTCTAACCGCGGAATCTGTTTTATTTACGTGCTGGCCTCCTTTACCGCCGGCGCGAAAAGTATCGATACGCAGATCATCGTCATTTATTTCTATTTTGATTTCATCATCAATTTCCGGATAAACAAAAACAGAAGCAAAAGAGGTATGGCGACGCGCACCGGCGTCAAAAGGCGATATTCTAACCAGACGGTGAATGCCTATTTCAGCTTTTGCGTAACCGTACGCGTAGGGACCTTCGAGAGTAAAAGATACGCTTTTAATACCCGCTTCGTCACCTGGCTGTAAATCAATGACTTTGGTTATAAACTTTTTCTTCTCTGCCCAGCGCAAATACATGCGTAGAAGCATCTCCGCCCAGTCCTGCGCTTCCGTACCGCCGGCGCCGGCGTGAATTGATATGATGGCGTCCATAGGATCTTGTTCGCTGGAAAGCATCATTTTCAATTCTTCCTGCCCCACCTCAGCTTCCAGCTCATCAAGCTCGGCGTTTAATTCATCCATGACCGCCTGGTCTTTTTCCTGCCAGGCAAGACTCCAGAGATTTTCTATATCGTCTATTTGATTAGAGAATTTCCTCCATTTGTCCAAAGACTCTGTCAGTTTTGTTTTTTTTTGCAGTACTTCTTTTGCGTTTGCCTGATTCTCCCAAAAATCACTTTTTAAGGAAAGTATCTCCAAATCTTTTATTTTCAATTCCAGTTCTTTAACGTCAAAGACATTCCCCGATATAGGCGATTCTTTTTTTCAAGCTGCTTATCGATTCCTGAATGTTTTCGGTAGCCATTTTACAAACCTCCTTCTCCAGTTCAATATAATAAAAATAACAAAGACAATAAAACATATTACAACAAATATATCACCATGGCGAGCATAAAAAGTTTCTATCTTTGTAAACTTCACATGTCCCCTTAACGCGTCAGCCTCAAAAATTTCCGTTTGGGAAACTATCCTGCCTGTGGGATCAACAATCCCGGAAATTCCGGTATTGGCCGCCCTGATCATATATAACCTTGTTTCAACCGCGCGAAACAAGGCCATCGAGAAATGCTGATATGGAGCGGAAGTCGGACCAAACCACGCGTCGTTGGTGATATTAACAAGTAAATCGGCAGATTTATTTTTATAAATTCTTGCCGCGTGAGGCAATATTCCTTCGTAACAGATTAGAACACCCATTTTTTTGTCTTCCATAAATAACGGCTGATAGGTTTCACCGGAGCTGAAATCACCAATTCCTTCAGTCAGTTTTTTGATAAATGGAAAAATGGTTCTCATCGGCACATATTCGCCATAGGGAACAAGGTGTACTTTGTCATATCTTCCTTCAATTGCGCCCTCGGGCGAAAGCAAATAAGCACTGTTTAAAAAAGATGTGCCTTGTCTGCTTCGTATAAAGTTAACTGCTCCGAAAAGAAACCATGACTTTGTTTCTTTAGGCAGGTTATTTACCTGTTCTCTCATAAAACTGTCCTGCTGATAATTAAAAGGCAAGGCGGTTTCCGGCCACACAATCAAACCACCGTCTTGAGGCGAATTTTGAATAGAAAGATCAAGATAAGTATTAATTATTTTTGATTGAGAAAGTTCATCCCATTTTACGGATTGATCAATATTCCCCTGTATCAGAGAGACCTCGATGCCCGGCGCGTCATTCATCGATTCGCGCACATTCTCGATGCGGAAATAGCCGTAGATATAGATGGAACTTAAAATCAAGAAAAGCGTTAACGCTGATAAGAAGGCGCTTTTAGTTCTTTTTACCAACAAGGTAAATATTACCGCGTTAACGGCGACAATGATAAAAGATAATCCAAATACGCCAAAAATGTCGGCAAACTGAATAAAATAAGCATTCAGATACTGCGAATATCCGAGATTCTCCCAGGGAAATCCGGTAAATAAATATGATTTTAAATATTCTAAGGATACCCAAAGCGCGGGAACCACTAAGCAAAAGTAATTTTTGTCCCGCAAAGAATAAACACCAGCCGCGAATAATGCGATATATATACTCAGGTAACATACCAAAAGCAGCATGATAATAATTCCCAAATACAATGGCAGATAACCGTAATTCACGACTACGTAAGTAATCCAGTAAACTATCCCCACGTATCCGGCAATCCCGGTAATAAAACCAAGAACAAGCGCCCGCTTAAATGACTGCGATTTTTGAACCGCGAAAAAAAGCGGTATTAAAGCAAACCACGCCATGCGCCCAAAGCCATGTTTGGGAAATGCCAAAAAAAGAAATAATCCGCTTATTACAGCTAAAATAATTTCATTTTCTGTTATTTGATATTTTATCGTGGAAAGAAATTTGTCCGTGGCATTGATTTTACTTTTCATTTTCGCCGCCGGTAATTGGCCTTTCAATGCGAACTTTTTTTATGCTGCGTTCGTCCGCGTTTTCTATGGTGATATCCAGCCCTTGAATTTCGTAATGTTCGCCAATTAAGGGTATTTTCTTTGTTGTATCGAGAATCATCCCGCTGATTGTTTCATATCTTCCTTTTTCCAACTCGATATTTAAATATTCTTCAATTTTCTCGACTTGGGTTCTGCCGTCAACCATTAATGAACCATCCGATGATAAAATTATTTCTTCGTCGCTTCCCTCGCTATCATGTTCATCGCGTATTTCACCGACAATTTCCTCCAGCAGATCTTCGAGCGTAACCAATCCGGAGGTTCCGCCATACTCATCAATAACTATCGCTATGTGCTTTTTATTTTCTTTAAGCTCATAAAATAACAAATGGGTATTTTTTGTTTCGGGGATATAATACGGCTTCGTCAATTGCCCCAATATATCTTTTTTTGTTAAATCCTGTGACCAGAATTTCAACAAATCTTTCACATTAAGAATGCCTACAATATTATCTATCGTGCCTTGATATACGGGTATGCGGGTGTGCATGGATTCCATCGCCTGCTCGATGATTTCCTGGGTTTTCGCATCTGCGCTTACGGCGACCATTTTTGTGCGTGGAATCATTATTTCCCTGACAAGGGTATGGGCAAATTCAAGAATATTATCTATCATTTCCCGAGAGGAATAATCGAGAACGCCGCTTTTTTGCGCTCGATTTAAAATTGAATTAATTCTATTTATTATATATTTCTTATCGCGCCAGAAAAAAAGTTTGGAGATAATCTTCATGATCGCTAAATTAATAACCTTATTATTTATAATCCTCTTAAATATTCCGGTCTAATTTTACTTGAATCCTTCTCTTCTATCACGGAACTTATCATTTTCAATATTTTCTCTTTTTGCCTGGGCAAAAACGCCCTGATCGGGAAATAATTTGAAGCGTGATTGGAAGTAAAGTAGCAATTTGTAAAATTAGCGTTGGCAATTATCAGATAGAGTTCTTTTATATAACCAAACGTATCCGGCATGACAAATTTCCCGGCAATATACTCATCATAAAGAGGGGTATCGGGAATAAGCATTAAAGTTAAAGCTCCCGCATAATCCGGGTCTAGATCGGTGAGAATTTTGGCGGTATCCAAAGCGTGTTCAACGCTCTTTTCAATTCCGCCCACGCCCAGCAAAACAGTGACAGAAAGCATTATTCCCGCTTCTTTCACGCGGCGCCCAGCTTCGACCATTTGTTCGTAAGTCACGCCTTTATGAATCTTTTCCAATAATTGAGAATTGCCGGTTTCTACCCCCAAATAAATCATCTTTAAACCCATGCCGCGAAGTTTTCTCAAATCATCTACGGATTTTCTGAGAATACTTTTCGCGTTGGCGTACGTTGAAATTCTCTCAATATTCGGCAAACTTTCATTTATCAAGCCGATTATCTCTTCGAGCCTCGGCTGGGGTATAATCAGCGCGTCGCCATCACACAGGAACACTTTTTCCACACCTTTGTAATTCCGGGCTTCTTGCAGATCCTTCTTAATAATTTCCAGTGGTTTTATTTTGAATTTCTTTTGCCGGTAGGTTGCGCAAAATGTGCACTTATTATGTGAACAGCCCACTGTAACCTGCAATAAAAGGCTGTAGGCTTCGCTGGGCGGCCTGATGATAAATCCTTCATAATCCATATTTTTTTGTCTTTTACTCCCACTTTAAGCAAATTAAATTAATGTTATCAACATTATACGAATGGAGGATAAAAAGCAAGCAGTTGAATAAAAAAAGGGAGCCGGTTGTTGCCGACTCCCTAAGATTTTCTGGCGGGGCCGATGGGACTCGAACCCACGCCCTCCGGCGTGACAGGCCGGCGTTATAACCAACTTAACTACGACCCCAAAAAATCTTTTATATACATACTGCTTTTCAAAAAAACTTATCAATGGTAGGCGGAACAGGACTCGAACCTGTGACATCCACGGTGTAAGCGTGGCGCTCTCCCAGCTGAGCTACCCGCCCGCAATTGCCTAAAAAACAATTTGAGGCTTCTAACAACATTGACATTTCTTGTCAAGTTCTAAAAAATGAATCCGCTTTAATTGACCGATTGAGGAGCGACCGGCATATTAGGCGAAACTGTTTCATGGAAATCTTCATCATCTTTTTCAAATGCTATTTTCAGCACATCATCTATATGCTCCACAAACACTATCTTTAGAGCATTCTGAACATTTTGTGGAACTTCCGCCAAATCTTTTTCGTTATCTTTTGGAATAACAACCATTTTAATATTTCCCCGGTGAGCGGCAAGAATTTTTTCTTTCAACCCGCCTATCGGAAGCACTCTGCCTCTCAGGGTAATTTCACCGGTCATCGCCAGATCAGCGCGCACCTTTTTCTTCATAAGAGCTGACGCAATAGATGTAGCCATGGCTATTCCCGCGGACGGCCCGTCTTTAGGAATTGCCCCTTCCGGAACGTGGACATGAATATCCAGTTTTCTATAAAAATTCTTTCCTAAGCCGAATTTTTCCGCGCGCGCCCTTATGTAAGTCAGAGCAGCCTGAACGGATTCCTGCATGACATCGCCTAATTTCCCCGTCATGACCATTTTCCCCGTGCCTTCCATAATTGACGCTTCTATCACCAGAAGTTCTCCGCCCACTTCCGTCCAGGCCAAACCTACAGTTAAACCCACCTGGCTCTTTGCTTCTGTTTCTCCATGACGGTATTTGGGAACGCTCAGGTACTTTTGCACGGAATTCGAGGTTATAGTAATCTTTTTATCTTTTTTGCCGTTACCAACAATTTCTTTGGCCACTTTGCGGCAAATAGAGGCAATTTCCCTCTCTAAATTCCGGACTCCCGCTTCTCGTGTGTATTGGCGGATAATCCGTAAAATAGCCCCACGGGTGAATTCGATATTTTCCGGCTTCAGACCGTTTGCTTCCATTTCTTTGGCAACAAGGAACTTCTGCGCGATATGCAGTTTTTCCTGTTCCGTATAACCGGCAATTCTGATTACTTCCATTCTATCCTGCAGCGGCGCCGGTATGGTCTGCAAAACATTCGCCGTCGTGATAAACATAATATCCGACAAGTCGTAATCTAAATCGAGATAGTTATCATTAAAAGCGAAATTTTGTTCCGGATCCAGAACTTCCAATAGCGCGGAAGACGGATCGCCGCGGAAATCGGAACTTAATTTATCCACTTCATCCAGACAGAATACCGGATTATTCGAACCGGCTTTTTTCAAAGATTGAATTATTTTTCCCGGCATAGCGCCGATATAAGTGCGCCTATGGCCGCGAATTTCGGCTTCGTCACGAACACCACCTAGAGAAATACGGACAAACTTTCTATTTGTCGCTCTGGCCACTGATTTGGCAATCGATGTTTTACCGACACCCGGAGGACCAACCAAGCACAGAATAGGGCCTTTATTTTTTTCCACCAAAGCCTGCACGGCCAGATATTCAATGATGCGTTCCTTAACTTTCTTTAAACCGTAATGGTCTTCTTCGAGTATCGTTTCCGATTCTTTCAGCGAGTATTTATTATCTGTTTTATC
>DSAV01000094.1 GCA_011046295.1 Deltaproteobacteria bacterium
CAGCAAGAAATTCTTAGTGATAACGCTGATTTATCCGGATTGTCATTATCGCAGGGTGCTTTATCTCCCGGGTTTGATGCGAATAAAACCATTTATATTGCTGAAGTTTCCTATAATATTGAGTCTGTAGAGGTCACTCCCACTGTTGCGGGTGACAGCGCGACGGTTACGGTGAATGGTACGGAAGTTCCCTCCGGCACAGCTTTCGGGCCCATAGAACTCGATTACGGTATAGATAATTTAATATACGTGGTGGTAACCGCGCAGAGCGGGGCAACAAAGGTCTATGCCGTTGTCGTAAACAGGCTTTTTGAACATCAGAGCGACAATGCAAATTTGGCCAATCTGGTCTTATCGGCAGATACCGCTTTAGATCCCGTATTTTCGTCTGATGACAGCACTTATACCGCAGAGGTTGCTCACGAGGTTTCATCCATAACAGCTACTCCCACGGCCGAATCTACGACGGCAAAGATTAAGGTGAATGGAAACCAGGTAATTTCCGGCAGTTCTTCATGGCCAATTGCTCGCGGCACAACTGCGATAAACGTCGAGGTAGTCGCGCAAAACGGCGTAACGACCAAAATTTACACGGTTGTCTTAACCTGGCTTGATGCTCCCAGTAACAACGCTGATTTAGTAGGTTTGTCATTGTCGCAAGGGATTTTAGACCCGCTGTTTGACAGAAATACTACTGACTATCACGCCGAAGTGCCTTCCAACATTTCGTCTCTTACGGTTACTCCCATCACCGCCGGTGCGGGCGCTGCGGTTAAGGTGAATGGCCAGGCGGTACAGTCCGGGACGGCTTCGCCCGGCATTGCTCTTGAACCGGGTACAAATTACATATACGTGGAAGTAACCGCGCAGGACAATACAACGAAAAAAACATATAATGTCCAGGTGACGAAGTTATTCACAGTGACTTATGTCAGCGAAGGACATACTTCAGGAACAGCTCCCGCGGACACCACTGGCTACAGATATAATGATCCGTTTACCGTTTTAGGAAATACCGGCAACCTCATCGGGCAGTATGTCGGAGGAGCCCATGCTGATTCAGGAATCAGGCAAAGCTTTGTTCGGTGGACTGACGGGACCAATTATTATTTGCCGGGGCAGACATTTAACATAGAAAAAAATATGACTCTTCATGCTGTTTACACCACGGGCAATAATGTTTTGCGGAAAATCGGCCCTGCCGGGGGATGGGTTTTTTATGACCACGGAAGCGAAGCAAGCTGGGGCAGGTATCTTGAAGCAGCGCCCGCGTCAACGGATGCGTCAGCGGTATTAGGGCAGACCATAATGTGGCAATATCCAGTGGGCAGAGTTTGGAATACAGATAGCCGCATTGGCTACGGCCGGTCCAATACACAGAGAATAATGGCTTGGTTGGCAAGTAATCCTCAGGGCGATATCATTGCCGCTCAGTTTTGTGATGAACTTTCATACGGCGGCTATAATGACTGGTTCCTGCCATCGCAGGATGAATTAAACAAAATGTGGGTTAATTTGGCCAGAGGGACTAATGATGATGACGGCATTGCAACATATTCTCCCGTCGGTGATTTCCGTCGTGACATCTATTGGAGTTCAACTGAAAGTGACAGAGACGGTGCGATGGGGCGGAGTTTCTTTCACGGCGAAGCCGCCTATTTCTGGAAACAATTTGGCCGGCAGGTTCGTGCTGTCCGTGCTTTTTAAAAATTGATTCATTTCCAAAAGAGGCAAAGAGATTTGTAAATTTCTTTGCCTCTTTTTTTAAGGCCATCTTTTTGCATGAATATTCTAACCTGCTGCAGGAGGAAAAGAAAATGCGAATGGCGCCCAAACCGCTATTCGCTTAAAGAATTATTTCGCGCGACTTGTCTTCCGGTGTCAGACATCATCGCCGCGCAGCTCCTTTATACGCACGGCGCGCTGGAATCTTATCCGGAAAAAATCGGAGTCCATGCTGTCAATGCGGATGACCTTACCTGTGGATGAAGCGTGAACGAACTGGCCGTTACCTATGTAAATTCCCACATGACCCAGCGGGCGGCGGATGTTGAAAAAAAAGATCGCCTTGAAGCAGCCTTTTACGTTCGACAATTTTTTACCGTGTAGTAAGATTGTGCCGAAGCTACGCTCTGGGTTGAAAACAAAAACGCCAAAATTAAAAAAACAAAAAACTTTACACTGAACACCGTATTCCTTCAGATGGCGCGCATTCGCATCTCCTTGGGAGACGGATGAAATCCGTCCAGAAGCTTTCTTGAGTGCCGGATTGTGTTTAGGAAAATTAACGGGAAATATTAAGATCTGATTGCCGACAACGCGCCTCTAAACTTTTGAGTGCACGCTAATACTAAAGAAAATCATGCATGTCAAATATATTTTGCAATCTTTTTTAAAAGAATATAAAAATCGTCACTAAGCAAACAGGCCTTTACGTCTAACAGGTAGAGATGAATATATTTGTGAGACATTGGAAAAAAATAGTATTAGGAGCGCTAATTTTTTTCGCAGCCGCGTTTATCGTTGATATAGGGCGGTATTTTTTTTACCCCGATGTGAAACAGCTAAAAAAACATAATCCGGAAAAAACAGCATTTATGGAATACCGCGAAAATATCTGGCGTCAAAAAGGAGTGCCCAAAAACATCGATAAAAGGTGGGTGCCGTTTTCCCGAATATCTCCCTGGGTGGTTAAAGCGGTGATTATCGCGGAAGACCATAAATTCTGGTCGCACAACGGGTTTGATTTTGCATCCATCAGGCAGGCGCTCGAGAGGAATATTAGAAAGGGCGAAATTAAAGTCGGCGGAAGCACGATATCCCAGCAGCTGGCGAAAAATTTGTTTCTTTCCCCGTCCAAAAATCCGGTAAGGAAAATCAAAGAAGCGATACTCACCTGGCGGCTGGAAAGAAACTTAAGCAAAAAAAGAATTATCGAGCTTTATCTGAATGTGGCTGAATGGGGAGATGGAATTTTCGGCATCGAAGCGGCGGCGCAGCATCACTTCTTCCGAAGCGCTTCCGGCCTGACCATGCGCGAGGCGGCAATGCTTGCCGCCATTTTGCCCAGCCCGCTGCGTTACCGGACTGACGGCACGTCAAGATATGTGGAAAATCAGGCAGATAGAATATATCAGTTTATGATTAATCAGGGCAGTGTTATTGACGAAGATGAGGAAGTTATGAGTGAGAGGGATGAAAACATTCCCCTGTGGTATTAAATAGAAATAAGTCCTCGGCAAATAGAAAAACTTCAGCCATGAAAGTAAGATATTTCATTTTTGTTGCCTTGATTTTTGTCAGCTCCTGCGGGCGGGATGCGGCAGTGAACCGCCACGCTTTTCACCCGGAGGTAACCAGGCCTCACGTCTGGCAGCCACTTCCCGAAGGTGTGCGGGAAGTATACATCAAAACAAATGATGATGTTTACCTGCAATGTTTTTTTCTTCCCCATGATTCATCACGAAATATCGCTCTTTTTTTTCACGGCAATTCCGGGAATGTCTATCGGCGCATGCCGGAGCTGCTTAATTTGTCTGCGACAGGACTCAATGTTCTGGGGGTAGGATACAGGGGATACGGCAAAAGCACCGGCAAACCCACGGAAAAAGGAATTTATGAAGACGGCGCCTCCGCGCTGAAGTATGCCATGGAAACTTTGGACTACAGCTATAGTGAAATTTTTCTGTACGGCAGATCACTGGGCACGCTCGTGGCGCTGGAAACCGCGCGCAACAAAAAAGTTGCGGGAATAATTCTGGTCACACCCCTGACTAGCGGCAGGGAAATAACCAGAGCGCACGGTATGAGGTTTCTTTCACTGTTTGTCGGTGATGTTTTGAATAACATGAAAAAACTTCCGGATATTGTTTCTCCCGTGATGATTATCCACGGAGACGCAGATAAGATTGTTCCCTGGGAGATGGGTAACCGCATTTATGAGTCGCTTACCGGCTCGCGGCAGATGATTACCATTATCAACGGGAGACACAACAATCTGGAGGAGGTAAATCCCGCTTTATACTGGAATTCCATTTCCGAGTTTGTGCTCGCCTACGGCGCGCCTGCTCTGGATGAATCAAGCAACGAATAAAAAAAGCCGGGAACAAAAAACGCAACATCCCGGCTTTTTCTTTTGCTCTTTTCGCTTTTTCAGATTGTTTCAATAACACAAGCCATGGACACGCCGCCGCCGCCGCAAAGCGTGGCCATGCCCAGAGTTTTTCCTCGTTTGCGCATTGAATGTAACAGCGTGACCAAAATTCTGCATCCGGTGGAGCCGACCGGATGGCCCAGGCCGATTCCGGAACCGTTAATATTGGTTAGCTCGCGTTTGAGTTTTAATTCTTTCTCGCAGCCCAGATACTGCGCCGCGAAAGCTTCGTTGAGTTCAATCTGCTCAAAATCACTGATTTTCAAACCGGACTTTTTCATCAGATCGTTTACCGCCGGCACCGGCCCCAATCCCATGACTGAAGGATGACACGCTCCGCGCCCCACGGCGGTGATGCGCGCCAGTGGCTTTAAACCCAGCTCTTCGGCTTTTTTTGCCGACATGATGACCATCGCGCTGGCGCCGTCGTTGATGCCGGAAGCGTTTCCCGCCGTTACTTTGCCGATTTTTGGAACAAAAGCGGGCGGCAATTTTTTCAAATCATCCATAGTTAATCCCGGGCGGAAGTGTTCATCTTTATCGAAAATTTTAGGTGCTTTACCTTTCTTTTGCGGTATTTCCACCGGCACGATTTCATCGGCAAAATCTCCCTGGAGCGTGGCTCGCTCCGCGCTGTTGTGGCTGCGCAGAGCTACTTCATCCATCTCTTCGCGGCTGATGTTATGCATTTCGGCGATAAACTCCGCTGTTAGTCCCATTATGTAAGGTTTGCCCCGATACATATCGATTAGCGCTCCTTCTTTGAGCGGGCCTTTTTCCGGACCGGGTATAATATGCGAGCCGCAATGCAGGGCGCGGATTAAATTATCCACCAAAACCTGATCCTGCAGACGGTAGCCCCACCTTGCCCCAGGCGCGGAATAAGCGACGCCGGACATATGCTCCATGCCGCCGGCTAAAATTACATCCGCCATGCCGGACTGAATCATTGCCATTCCCGAGATGACAGCTTCCATTCCCGATATGCAGACGCGGTTAATCGTGACGGCGGTAATGCCTTCCGGTATGCCGGCCAGAAGCTGAGCCACACGGGTGACATTAAGCGTGTCCGCCGGTTCCATACAGCAGCCGAAGCGCACATCATCTATGATAGAGGCGTCGATTCCCGCGCGCTTTACCGCTTCCTTCATTACCACGCTTCCCAGCGTTGCCGCGTTTACATCTTTCAGGCTTCCGCCGAAAGTCCCTACGGCCGTGCGGCAGGCAGAAACAATTACTACATCTTCCATGTTTTAATCTCCTTTGTATTGAGGTTTATTTTTCAGGGCAATTACAAATCAAATAAGACAAGAGCGAACAGTGGTTTTTGCTGATGCCCATTATGAATATTACCCTTAATTCAACAAATCATCTGAAATTGATGAAGTCTCTTGCTCCAATGTTTTTACGCGCAGCATTCCACGCGATTGCGCCCTTTCTTTTTGGCTTCATACAGAGCGGTATCGGCGCGGTGAATAGTTTTTTCAACGTCCTCTTTTGGTTGATATTGTGTCAGTCCCAGAGAGGCAGTAATTATGATATCATCGCCCAATTCCGGGAATACTTTTTTTTCAATTAGCCGCCGAAGACGTTCGGCAAAGACTTTGGCTCCGTCAATATTTGTCTGTGTCAGGACAATCAGAAATTCCTCTCCGCCGTAGCGCCCGCAAAAGTCCGTGCTGCGAAGAGTTTCACGGATAATGGCGGCAAATGTTTTTAGTGTCTGGTCGCCTGCCTGATGTCCATACATGTCGTTTATATTTTTAAAATGATCAATATCCAGCATGGCCAAACAGAAAACTGAGCCGCCGCGCGAGCAACGATTTCGTTCATATTCGATAAGCTCCGACAAATGGCGGCGGTTGTAAAATCCGGTCAGGTCATCCCGGATAGCCATTTCCCGGATGATTGAAAAGGACTTTTCCAGCTCGGCCCGGCTGGTGCTCAGCTTTTGGCGCAGGGCACTGATATAACCCGCCATGACGGAAAAGGCGACTAAAACAAGGGACAGTACGCCCCATTGCAGGTATTCGATATGGAAGTTAACTTTATCGGGACGAAAGATATGCATCAGGATAATGTTTGTCCCGTATGTGAGCAGGCAAAAAGCGCTGATATATAAAAACTGACGAGTGTTGAGACGAAAAATTCCGAATATAAAGACAAGGATATAAATGAGCAGGAGTACCCCCCTCGCTTCGTTGGCATAATACATGGCGTATGTTGTAACCACTATGCCTATGGATAGCTGAAGCGAAGTGAGGCTGGGATCCGTAAATCGCAGATTCAGGCCGGTGCGAAAAACGATATATAAAGTTAAGTTGATAAGCGGAATGCCAACCAGGAAAACAAAAATCGCCCGCCAGTCCATAATGTTTGCTAAACAGGAAAGGTAAACCAGAAAAGCACAGAAAGCATACATGGCCATTGCCATGAAAAAACGGCGCAGCCGAAGAGCCTGAAGGGGATCATCTTGCGGAATTATTTGGAATAACATGACGTTCTTCAATATTTTAATTTTTTTCTAACCCATAAGTAAAAAAATATCAAGATAATGTTTACATTGATATTTTTTCAGAAGTAAATTCATTCTATATGTTGGGGTCTAAGCTGAGGGTTAAGGAAATTAAGTCTCAATAAGATTTATCCCATAACCGCACCACCGTCAACGTTGATGGCCTGCCCGGTAATATTTTTTGCCTCGTGGGAAGCCAGATAGGCAACCATGCTGGCGATATCATCGGCTGTTTGCGGCCTGCCCAAAGGCGTCACGGATTTAACCCGTGCTTCAAAAATTTGTTGAAGACTTTTGTCTGCCAGTGACGGATGATTGTCTTTGAGCGATTGCGCCAGTTTTTCCCATCCCTGGGTGAAGACATAACCAGGACAGACAGCGTTAACGGTGATATCATAACGCGCCAGTTCTTTGGCCAGCGCCTGGGTAAGCCCGATCACGCCGAACTTGGCCGCGCAGTACGGGCCGATCAATGGTTCGCCGGATTTTCCGGAAATGGAGGATATGTTGATGATTCGTCCCTGCCTGTTTCGCATCATTGTCTGTGCCGCGGCGCGGCAGCACAAAAAAGCGCTTTTGAGATTTATTTCTATGGTTTTATCCCATTCATCGATAAATGTCCTGGCAACAAAGCTCGTGCCGAATCCACCGCAGACGTTGTTTACCAGAATGTCCACAGTGCCGTATTCTTCCACAGTTTTTTGCACCATCAGGTCTACATCATCCGGATTTGTCGCGTCGCAAGCAATCGCCAGCGCGC
>DSAV01000174.1 GCA_011046295.1 Deltaproteobacteria bacterium
CTTAGCCTGGGGACTCATATAAAAACCTCCGTTTCCGATTCTCTTCTCGGTAACATCGGTTTTTGAGGCAACGAACCTCTTTTATCAACCCCTTCGGTAACATTTTATTTGAGGCAATTCGTATTAGAATAGGTTGATTATGATTGGCATTGAAGAAAAAATTGAAATCCTGAAAAAACTTAAGCCAGAACTCCAAAAAAATTATGGGATCAGCTTTCTGGGAGTTTTTGGTTCATTTGTACGAGGAAAGCAAAAACGAAAGAGTGACCTTGACATCTTGGTTGATTTTGAAAAAGCCCCGACATTTTTCGGGTTTATCCGTCTGGAGAGATTTTTGAGCAAAGAGCTTAACATAAAAGTGGACCTCGTGATGAGGAGCGCGCTGAAACCAACTATAGGGAAACACATCCTGAATGAAGTTGTGCATGTATGAGTAAAAAGAAAGACTATGCCGACTATATAAGCGATATAGCAGAGTATGCTGAAAAAGCTATCCGTTTTCTCAATGAAGTAAGTTTTCATGATTTCGCAAAAAATGAGGAAAAAACATTGGCAACCATACGCTCTCTCTAGGTGATTGGCGAATCAGCAAAACACATTCCCAAAGCAATAAGGAAGCAATATCCTGATATACCGTGGGAAGACATGGCAGGAATGCGGGATAAGCTCATCCATGATTATTTCGGTGTAAATCTCGAAGTTGTTTGGCGTACGGTAAAAGAAGACCTGCCGCCTCTATTGAAAGCTGTAAGGAATGTGCCATCAACGATAAAAATTAGGCAAAAATAACAGGATAAAAAGAGGCCACTGACTTGAGAAAGGAAAATCGGGGACGTTCTAGCTTCCAAGATTACCCGTTTAATTAGAATGTTTCCATTTCCATAGCAGAAAGTGGACGATGGAAAATATCGGCATGAACGATAATAATTATTTGCACACAAAACTTTTGGACAATCGGGACAATAACGCGACAATCAAAGAAGTCAAATTTACCACCTCTCTGATTAATCCTCAATTTGATTTCCGGTATTTTTGATCATGCCGTGAGGGATATAGGGAAACTGTTTCGCGGCTATTATCCGGGTTTCTTGCAAAATCGAGTCATGTCCCCAGATTATTCCGTCCGTCGTTTATGAGAAAATATTTATTATGCTGCGTAAGGTTGCACCTTACGGATAATAATTTCTTCCGCGGCATCCCTGGTTTTTTCCAGTTCATAATGGGACTGCAGGTTCATCCAACTCTGAGCGTCGGTACCAAAAAAACGAGCCAGTCTCAGGGCCGTATCAGCGGTGATGGCCCGTTTGCCGGTTATAATTTCACCGATGCGCCGCTGGGAAACGCCGAGAGATTTGGCGAGCCGGTACTGCGTGATCCCCATCGGCTTAAGAAAATCTTCCAGCAAGATTTCCCCGGGATGAACAGGAAGCATTTCTCTTTTCATATAGGTTCTCCTTTAATGATAATCAACAATTTCAACATCATACGCGTTGCCATCCAACCAGCGAAAGCATATCCTCCATTGGTCATTGATGCGAATGCTCCATTGTCCTTCTCTGTTTCCCGACAGCTTTTCCAGCCGGTTGGCCGGCGGTATCTGCTGGAAATCGATGACGGCGGCACCGTGAATCTGAGTCAGTTTTCGCAGAGCCGTCCGTTGAATATCCACAGGTATTTTCCGCGTAAAGAAGCCGGCAAAGATTCTCTCTGTCTCCTTACACCGGAAATTCTTGATCATGTCAAATTACTAACGCATCGCGTTAGTAATGTCAATAACAATCGTCATGTGTAATCCGGGAAAATAGGAATATTAATAATCGAGAATGAATGATGGTAAATATCGGCTAACTTGGAGTAACGCCGTAATTTTGAAATTGGGCGGTTTAATTGAGTTTTGATTAAATCGCCCATACTTCTTTCTTTTTCTTGACGATATAGTTTAAATGTTTTATGTGCGGATGTGAAGGGTATAAAAGAAGAAAAAGGGCGCGTTTTTTGACGCGCGCCGGTACTTGGAATCAAGATGCGTTCAATATGGGAAGTTAAAAATAATAATGTCCTGCATTCGCAACTTCTGTATATCCGTGATTATAACTCTATAAATAAAGAAGTCAAATTCACCATATCGCTTATTAATCCGCACTTTGATTTCCGGTATTTTGACCGGGCGTACTACGATATCCGCAGACTTTTTGAGGGGGATTATCCGGGATACCGCGCCTGCAATACTGATTATCATGATTTTAAACACACGATGCTCGTATTGCTGGCCATGGCGCGGCTAATGCACGGAGCCTGTGTGGACGGAATAGCGTTTACCGATAAGGAAATTAATCTGGGCCTGGTGAGCGCCCTGATGCATGATACGGGCTATATTCAGGTTAAGGGCGACAAGGCGGGAACCGGCGCCAAATACACTCTTGTGCACATCAAAAGAAGTATTTCATTTGTCCAGAATTATTACGCCCAGGACGACTATTTTAAGGAAAATCTGGAAGACTTCAGCGATATAATCAACTGCACCAGCCTGGGCATTGATCTCGAGCAGCTGAAATTTTCTTCGCCCAATATAGAATTGCTGGGGAAAATGCTGGGCACCGCGGATTTGTTAGGCCAGATGTCCGACAGATTTTACCTGGAAAAACTTGTGCCGCTTTTCCGCGAATTCGAAGAAGGCAAGGTTCCGGGTTTTGCCAGCGAAATCGACCTTTTGCAGAAAACTTCCAATTTTTACAGTGTGGTAAAGGTAATGCTCGAAAAGAAGTTGGGCAACGTAAAGCGTTTCATGGCTTCCCATTTTAAAAAGAGATGGCACATCGACAGAAACATTTATGATGAAGCTATCGAAAAAAACATAAATTACCTGAGGTTTGTCCTGAAGCATCATGAAAAGAACCTCAGCACTTACCTGCGCCGCAAGTCGGTAACTATCCAGTAAAAAATTAAAGCAGTTCACGCCGCAAGGTATCGCTTTCTTTGACGCATAAATTATCAGGAAGAGAAAAGGAATGTTTTCTTGTCGGAGCTTAGCGATTGACATTTCTTATCGATATGCTATCTTCGCCGAAAGTCATAATAAAAAACATAAGTTTGTATCGTTTAAAATAGCAAGAGGGAGAATATGCTGAAAATATCCGTCAGAAAGGGAAAATTATACGAGGCGAAAAACGAAGCGGTTATTTTGCCCCTGTTCGAAGGCCGGGAAAAACTGGTCTTGAACGCGCGGGAGATTGATAAAAAGACCGGGGGATTGATAAGTGAAATAATAGCAAGCCGCGATTTTGAGGCAAAACCTTTTCAGGTATCTGTTATTTATACCAGAGGATTGCTGCCGGCGAAAAGAGTGGCGCTTGTGGGGCTGGGAAACCCCGAAGAATTTGACCTGGAAAAAATGCGCGGCGCTTATGCCATGGTAATGCAAAAGCTGCGCGCCATCAATGTGCGCCAGGCGGCAACAGCAATAGATTTTAACGATATACACGGCTCGAAAGATATGCTGATACGGGCGACGCTGGAAGGGGCGGTATCGGGACTGTATCAGTATCTGCCGTTTAGAACAGTTGACCGCCAAAACATAAAGGAAGTAAAAGAGCTGGCCGTAATTACGCAAAGCGGTGATTATACCCTGGTGAAGGCCGAAGCTCAAAAAGCGCGCGTTATTATGGAGGCGGTTTATTTTACGCGCGATATCGTTTCCGCTCCCGCCAATGAAATGACGCCGTCAATTCTCGCCCGAAAGGCGCGGGAACTCGCCCGGCGCAGAAACATTACCTGCAAAGTACTGGACAAAGCGCAAATGAAGAAAATCGGCATGAACGCGCTTTTGGGTGTTGCCGCGGGCAGTTGTGAAGCGCCTAAATTCATTATTCTGGAATATAAAGGCAAAAGAAAGTCCGAAAAGCCTCTTGTCCTTGTTGGTAAAGGACTGACCTTCGACACGGGCGGAATTAGTATCAAGCCATCGGAAAAAATGGATGAAATGAAAACGGACATGGCCGGCGGCGCGGCGGTAATGGGCGCGATAATGGCTGCTGCTGACCTTCGTTTGGAGCTTAATATTGTCGGGCTGATTCCCGCCACGGAAAATATGCCCGGCGGCAGCGCGCTCAAGCCTGGCGATATATTAAAGTCGCATTCCGGCAAAACCATTGAAATAATCAATACCGATGCCGAAGGCCGCCTGATTCTGGCCGACGCTTTATCTTTTGCTGTCAGATATAAACCGGCCGCGATTATAGATGTGGCCACTCTGACCGGCGCGTGCGTCATTGCCCTGGGCGATGATGTTACCGGCATGCTCGGCACGGATAATAATTTAAAAAGAGAAATAGCCGAAGCGGGGCAAATCGCCGGAGAGCTTGTCTGGGAACTGCCGCTTTGGGATATGTATTCCGAACAGATAAAGAGCGACATTGCCGATTATAAAAATACCGGCGGGCGAGCGGCAGGCGCGATAACCGCCGCGGCATTTCTGGAAAAATTTACGGGAAATTATCCCTGGGTGCACCTGGATATTGCCGGCCCCGCGTTTTCTACCAAGGATAAGCCCTATATCCCCAAGGGAGCATCGGGAATACCTCTGCGTTTATTGGTTGAATTTTTAAGCGGCCGGGCCGGCGTAAAAAGTAAATGACCACGCTTTTGGAAATAAAAGACCTGATGACTGTATTTGACACGTCGCGGGGACTGATAAAGGCAGTGGACGGTGTGTCATTGGGCGTCGCCCACGGCGAAACACTGGGCGTGGTAGGGGAATCGGGCTGCGGAAAAACAATGCTCGCTCTTTCGATTATGCGGCTTGTTCCCGGAAGCGGAAGAATTGTCAACGGAAAAATTTTATTTTCCGGGATGGATTTATTGACATTGTCTCCTGAAGAAATGCGAGCGAAGCGCGGCAGCGAAATATCGATGATCTTTCAGGAACCGATGACTTCCCTAAATCCCGTTTTTCGCGTGGGAGAACAAATCGCCGAAGCAATACGACTGCACCAAAAAGTATCCGCGAAATCCGCCATGGAGATGGCTGTAGAACAATTGCGCGAAGTGGGAATTCCCTGTCCGGAAAAAAGAGCGCGTAATTATCCCCATCAGCTAAGCGGAGGAATGCGCCAGAGAGTAATGATTGCCATGGCCATGTCCTGCCATCCACAACTGCTTTTGGCTGACGAGCCCACTACGGCATTGGATGTGACCATCCAGGCGCAGATTCTGGAGCTCATTTTCGAGCTTAAACAAAAAAATAAAATGACGGTAATTTTAATCACGCACGATTTGGGTGTAATTGCCCAGGCGGCGCAGAAAGTCGCGGTGATGTACGCAGGGAAAATTATGGAAAACGCGCCGGTGGATAAAATATTCGCCAACCCTATGCATCCCTATACCAGGGGCTTGATCGAATCCATGCCCGCGGCACTAGCGAAAGAAAATGATGCGCCTGAAGATTTGCTCAAAACCATCCCGGGAGCCGTTCCCGCTCTTTATAATTTATCCCCCGGATGCCGCTTTTACGAGCGCTGTTCTTACGCGGATGCCCGCTGCGCGCGTCAGGAGCCTGCCCTGGAAGAGACGGGAAATAATCATTATGTTGCCTGCTGGAAGGCAAGAGAGATTATTGAAAAAGAATGATTATAAATGGAAATATGTAATTTACCCTGTAAGACGGGCAAATGACGGCGGAAACAAAAAATGTCGCAGATATTAGTTGATATTCAAAAACTCAGAAAAACATTTTCCATGGGCGGCTCTTTTTCCATTTCCGGGCAGAGACTTATCCATGCGGTGAATGACGTGGATTTGCAGATATTCCAGACAGAAACATTGGGACTGGTCGGTGAGTCTGGTTGCGGTAAATCCACCCTGTCCCGCTTGATAACGGCGCTGGAGCGGCCCACCTCCGGAAGTGTTTTTTTTGAAGGGAAAAATATTTATTTATATTCAAAAGAAGAGTTAAAAAAATACCGCCGCAATGTTCAGTTGGTATTTCAGGATCCGTACTCCTCTCTCAACCCGCGCCGGTCGGCTCAGTCGATAATCGCGGAGCCTTTGGTCATTCATCGCATGGGGAATAAAAATGAGCGCCGTGGAATGGCGCTGGAGCTGATGGAAAAAGTCGGGCTCACGGCGCAGCAGGCGCATCGTTATCCGCATGAATTCAGCGGTGGGCAGAGGCAGCGTATCGGCATCGCCCGCGCGTTGGTGCTGAGACCGCAGCTGATTATCGCCGATGAGCCGGTGTCCGCCCTGGACGTCTCCATCCAGGCGCAGATTCTGAATTTACTCAAAAGCCTGAAATATGATTTCGGACTGACTTATTTGTTTGTTTCTCACGACCTCAATGTCATACGACACATGGCCGACCGTATCGCCGTGATGTATCTGGGCAAAATTGTTGAATTGGCTCCCCAAGAAAAAATTTACGCGAATCCCAGCCATCCCTACACGCGCCTTTTGCTTTCAGCCGTGCCTTCTTTCGTCCCAGGCGTTAAAAAAAGTTTTATTCCGGTAAAAGGAGAGGCCGGTATGGAAAATGAAAAAGGCTGTAATTTTCAAAACCGCTGCGTTTACAAAAAAGAGATCTGCGCTCAACAGGAGCCGCTGTTGCGCGAAATTGAAAATAAAAGATTCTGTTCCTGTCATTTAGCGGGTGCGATTTAGATGCTGAAAGAAGAAAAAATATTCATTAAAAATGACCCGCTCACCATCGAAGCCTTGCTGCATAAAGGCTCATCACAAAAGGGTGTGTTGGTTTGCCATCCGCATTCGCTGATGGGCGGTTCCATGTACAATAACGTAGTCGAGGCGGTAGCGGAAGTATTTGCCGCGCAAAATTACACCACGCTCAGATTTAATTTCCGCGGTGTCGGAGCCAGCAGCGGTAATTACGATGAAGGAAACGGAGAGGCTCAGGATATTATCGCCGCGGGCAGGCACTTGCAGGAGCTTGGCTTGTCAGAGATATACTTGTGCGGTTATTCCTTCGGCGCGTGGGCGGGCGCGAAAGCGATTGCCCGCAAAGATGACATGTTCAGCCAATGCATTTTTATTTCACCTCCGGACAAATATTTCGGGTTTGATTTTAAGGCTCTGAGCGGGAAGGTAAATTTATTAATATGCGGTAATTACGACGATTTCTGCGATATTCATAACATGAAATATCAAAGCGAAGTTATGGAATCAAAGCTGGAAATTATTGACGGAGCGGATCATTTTTATGCGGGCAGGGAAAAAGAAATTCAGGAAATTTTACTTAAATATATAAAATTTGGGCATAATACCAAAAAACGGGGTACTATTTTAGCAAAATATCATGGATAATTTTTCTTTTGCGCCCTTTGTTTGCGCCCCGATGCACTCTGACTAACTCTTTCAAATAGGCAAAGCAGC
>DSAV01000014.1 GCA_011046295.1 Deltaproteobacteria bacterium
AACCAGAATAATCCTCCAAAAACTGCCATAATGTGCCAAAACTCCAAAGGAGGAAGGCACAGACATGGCACAGGAGAGATTATGCATGAGAAAAATCAAGGAAGTATTGAAGTTGAGGTATGAAATGAGAATGTCGCAGAGGCTGATAGCCATAGCATGCGATATCGGCAAGACGACGGTGCAGGAGTACATACGCAGGGCAAAAGCTGCGGGTCTTGGGTGGCCATTGCCGGAAGGACTGGCCGAGGATGAACTCGAGAAGAAACTGTTTCCAGGGGAAACCGTAAAGAAAGAATCAAGGCCGCCAATGCAGCTTCAGTATCTGTACGAGGAAAAAAAGCTTCCTAACGTAACAATGTCGTTATTGTGGGAAGAATACAAGCAAAGCAATCCAGCCGGGTATCAGCGCAGCTGGTTTTGCGAGCAGTACCGCAGATATGTTAAGACCCTTGATTGCGTAATGCATCAGGAGTACAAGGCCGGGGATAAGGGTTTTGTGGATTTTGGCGACGGGACAGACATCATCGATCCGGAGACCGGAGAGATTATCCCGACGGAAATATTCGTTCATGTTCTTGGCGCGTCAAAAAAAATATATGCAGAAGCCGTGCATAGCGAGAACATGGAGTCGTGGATAAGGTGCAACGTCAACGCGCTTGGGTATTTTGGCTGTTGCCCGAAGGCCATAGTGCCGGATAACCTCAAAGCCGCCGTGACAAAGGCAAACAAGTATGAGCCGGTAATAAACGGCACAACCCTTGAGTTTGCGGAGCATTATCACACGACAATCCTGCCTGCACGCGCCAGAGAACCCCGGGACAAGCCGCTTGCCGAGAACGGCGTTGGAATTGGCAAGAGATTTATTCTTGCGCGGTTAAGGCACAGGATATTTCACAGCCTGGCGGAACTAAACATCGCAATAAGGCCGATAGTCGACGATTTGAACTCAAGAGTGATGAGGAAATACGGGAAATCAAGGAACGAGCTGTTCGAAACGCTGGATAAGCCACATTGCCTGCCCCTGCCGGAGAAGCCTTACGAATACGCCGAATTTGCCAAAGCCAGGGTAAACATTGATTCCCATATCGCGTACAAAAAACATTTCTATTCCGTTCCCCACGAACATCTCCATAACCTGATGGATATACGGGCTACAGCACAGATAATAGAGGTGTATTTAAAGGGCGAAAGAATATGTTCGCACAAACGCGGCTATAAAATCGGGGGATACACAACTGTCTATTCGCACCTGCCTTTGGCGCATCAGAAATACGCCGAGTGGACGCCGGAACGCATGCTTTCCTGGGTTGAGACCGTCGGGCCGGACGCAAGAAAATTCGCCGAAATGTTGTTTCAGATAAGAAAGCATCCCGAGCAGGCGTATAAAAGCTGCATGGGTGTCATCAGCCTCAAAAAACATTTCCCGGTTGATCGCATTAACTCTGCCTGCCGGAGAGCGGTGGAGTATAAGATTTTTTCAAGCAGCGGAGTAAAGGATATTCTTTCCAACGGCCTGGATAAAAAGCAAGAGGAGCTGCATTCCTCGCGCGCGCCAAAAAATCATGCCAATATCCGGGGGCCGGAGTATTTCAACGGACTGCTTTTCGAACAAAATAAACCAATGGAGGAAACAAAATGAGCATTGAACAGACTATTTCCAAGCTTGATGAAATGAAAATGTCCGGCATGTCCGGCTCCTACGCCGAGCGCAGGAAGAGACCGGACCACAAGGACCTGTCTTTTGACGAGTTCTTCGGCCTTGTCGTCGATGATGAATACGTCTACAGGAAAAACAAGCGCCTCAAAAGGCTTTTAAAGCGGTCAAAATTCAAAATATCCGCCGCTTGCCTCGAGGATATCGACTACAGGCAGCAAAGAGGCCTGCTAAAAACGCATGTGCTCAATCTTCAGAACACTTCCTGGCTGGAAAACCATCAGAATATCCTCATTACGGGCCCTACAGGCGTTGGCAAGACATATCTTGCCTGTGCCTTTGGAACATGGGCTTGCCGAAACGGATTCACGGCTCTTTATTACCGCTGGCCGCGCCTCTTCGGCGATATGCATGCTTCGCGCGGGGATGGCAGTTATCTCAAGCACCTTAAAAAACTATCAAACGCGCAGCTTCTTGTCATCGATGATTTTGGTTTAAATCCGCTTTCCGACACGGACAGAAAGGATTTTCTCGAGATCGTCGAAGACCGCCACATGGCAGGTTCCATTATCATCACGAGCCAGCTTCCCATAAAAGACTGGCATGAGTTCATTGGCGAGCCCACGATCGCCGATGCGGTCATCGACAGGCTTCTCAGTATGTCCTATAAATTTGAAATGCGAGGAGGTTCTATGCGAAAAAAACAAAAAGAGGTTGATTAAGCAGCCTTGAAAGTGTAAGATTTGACCTGAGGATTATGACTGACACGCGGGGTGGTCGTCATGACCGGATAAAGCGGTCGCCTTCCACCGGATAGACCGGTCGTCTTGAGCGGATTTCGTAGTAACCTTCATGTTCCGGGAATCAAAAGAAACAACCTTGTCCTTCTCAGGTAAAGCTCCCATTCTCAAACAGTAGGGAAAATCAACAATTCCATAATTATGGTATTATATCAATTTAGCAATTAAAAATCTACCAAAAACAAAACCTCCGCTGATTTATTATGGTCAGCGGAGGTTTTGAATCCCTGTTTCTATATTTAGTTAAAAGCCGATTTGCGCCCTCATCCCCGCAACAAAGATTCCGCTTGTATTTTCGGCAATATCTTTACCGTACGGATTCCAGATATACTGCACATCAGGGCTGACCGAAAGATGGTCGTTAACGTGTATTTTGTAATACGCTTCGAGGTGCCCTTCTGTCTTCGCTTGAAAACCCGCATTTGCGTCTTTGTAATCATTGGACGGGATCACCTGCCCAATGGCAAACGCAAGGACATCATTTTCTCTTCCCCAAGGTTTGCCTTCAACTTGCAAACCAGCGCTCCACGACTGCTCTAATGAATAGTTAGATCCGTCAGCGGTCGTGATTTCAGGATTAAAAACTTCCGGATTCTGCAATCCGTAGCGGGTAAACAACGTCACGACATCATGAATCTTCTGGTCAAAGCTCAAACCAAAGCCATAAGAAGCTTCTTTTGTATTTTCGCTGTCGCTCCACTTTGTATGATCGGCGTTATTATTCCACCCATACACACGGTAATTTCCCGGCAATTCAAAGAAATTAATCTTGAAATGAACCTGCCCGATGTTGAACAAGTTATCTCCGACCTTTTCCCATGAGGCATTTCCATCGAATAATCCATACCCCAATTCCAGCCATTCGACCGGCATATACACCATCCTGATACCGGCTCCGTTATCCGGAAACTCCACAACAGGAGAGTTGCGGAAAATCCTGCCCAAGAATTGCGTTGTTTCATCATTGGCCGCTTCGTTTTGGTCAAAGTAGGCCGTAGAATCAAGTTTACCGAAAGTCAAAACCGCCTTATCATTAAACAGCCCCTGCTCATACCAAAACTCAGTCAGCTCAACTTTTGCCTCACTGTCGCCAGCGTCGCGGTTAACGTTACTGTAAAGTTTCAAATTATCCTCCAACCCTGAGCCTTGCCCAGCTTCAAGGTGCAAGAACGCCTTCCCCCCGACCTCCTTAAATTCCTTTCCCAAAGTGACATCCGCGGAATAGGAAGCGTCTGTGCGGGATTGCTTTGCCGTGGCGGCGTCATCCACATAATTGACATTATTGGATCCTTGCACGATCATCGTGCCGCCAGCGCCAAGTTCAAGTCCTTCCATGAGGCTGATCGTTTCTCCGGGAGCGCGATGCAATTTTTCCTCAAATCGTGACAATTGCGATTCATATTCCTTGATTTTTACCTGTTGCTCCTGCATGGTCACCTTCTGCAATCCCATGTCGGAATTTTGCGCCTCCAATTTCTTTTCAAGCGCCCCTACCCGCGATTGAAGCTTCTCTACAATAGACGCCATGTCCTTTTCGTCGGCAAACGCCGGACGTCCCAAAGCCATAACCAGCCCTAAAATTAAAAAACAACTGAACATTTGCCTATCATGTAGCATGTCCTTCCTCCTCGATTATGCCTCTGGTTGTCCAGTCGGTCATATTATTTTAGAAATTTAGCTCTGCTCTTGCAGTCGCTTTTGAGGTCGAAACCTTTTCTTTTCCCTTTTCTCCACCTGAACTATCTGGGAATCGTGAATGGTAAAAACAACCTCCCCATAGTCCACCCCCTTGATAAATTTTAGAATATCCTCAAATTTCAAATTTCCTAAATCATCCATTACCCTTCACTCTCCCTCATGCTCTCATTCAAACTTCTAGCAAAAAGCGCCTCCCCGACCATGGATGAAAATATCCCAAACGCGTCTTCTGTTAAATGAAGCGTAACACCTTTGACATTCACGCTGACCGAACGGCGTACGGTATATGTTCCCAAACTGGTCAGCTTGCGCCAGCACGAAACTATTGTTCACCGCGCCCTCCTTTCTTTTTCACAATTACACCCGCCTGAACACGACCCTCCCGAAGAACAATCGCATTCGTGAGCGCTACCTCCTCTTAAAAACGAAGTGGCTTTTTTTATTAATAAAATGACCACGAACAAAATAATCCCATAAATAATTATCTTTTCCATTTCACACCCCCAAGATTCTTCCGCCTTGATACACAATAAATGCCGCTACCCACGCCATAACCGTCGTCCAGAAAACCAAAAAGCCCGTCCACTTCCAACTCGATCCGGATTCGCGGTAGAAAACAGCCATGGCGACGAAACACGGCAGATAAATAAGCGAGAACATGAGAAACGCTAAAGCTTTTAAGGGACTCCAAGACGGATCATTTTGTAATGATTCTTTTAATGTATCGGTTTCCTCAGGATCAACCTCGCCGAGACTGTAAATTGTCCCCAACGTACTCACAACAACTTCTTTAGCCGCCACGCCCGCCAATAACGCTACGCCTCCCCGCCAATCCATGCCCAACGGCTTAACAACGGGTTCGATAAATTTTCCGATTCTACCGGCGACGCTCTGCTCCATCTGCATAGAGGCTTGAGTTTCCTCACTTATTCCTTCTTTAGATTCAATCTGAGGAAAAGTAAATCCTGCCCAAATCAATATCGAGATGAGCAGAATGATGCTTCCCGCCTTTTTGATATAAAGCCAGCCGCGTTCCCACATTTTTAATAATAGCCCCTGAATCGTAGGCATGCGGTAAGGAGGAAGCTCCATGACAAAATGCGCTGTCTCACCTTTAAAAACAAAAGTCTTTAAAATCCACGCCGACACAAAGGCAATAATTACACTGAGCACATACATTAAAAACATCATATTCGCGCCGTGTTTTGCCGAAAAAAACGCTCCGATAAATAAAGCAAATATCGGAAGTTTTGCCCCGCAAATCATGAAAGGCGTAACCATCATGGTGATAAGTCGGTCTTTTTTGCTGTCCAAAGTCCGGGTGGCCATAATGCCGGGTACGGCACAACCGTTTGTTGAAATCATCATAGGAAGAAACGACTTCCCATGCAGTCCGAACTTATGCATGATCCTATCCATAACAAACGCCGCCCGAGCCATGTAGCCGGAATCCTCAAAAAAAGCAATCGCGAAGAACATAAACAAAACCAGCGGGAAAAACCCGAGCACGCCGCCAACCCCTCCGATGATGCCATCAACTACGAATGATTGAATCAAGCCTTCCGGGATAACCGCTGAAGCAAGTGACGACAGCCATTCAAAGAATTTCTCGAACCATCCCACTACCGGCTCAGAAAAGGTGAACGTGAATTTAAATATCCCGTACATGACCAAAGCAAAGATTGGCAACCCCATAAAACGATTCATGATCACTTTGTCAATCTTATCCGAAACATCATGACGGTCTTCTGCGGTTTGTTTTACCGCTTCCATGCAGACCCCGCTGACAAAGCCATAGCGACGGTCAGCAATCAAGACTTCCGCATCATCGCCAAAGTGCTGTCGCAAATGCTGACGGCTCTTTTCAACCTGTCCCTCTATTTCATCAGCGCAAGAAAGACCTTGAATATGGTTCATCACTATCGGATCTTTTTCGAGCAGTTTTAAAGTCATCCATTCCTTGGGATATCCTTTTAATTGAACATCGTTCTTGGAAAGCACCTGCGCGATCTTGGTGCGCTCCAAGTCAATCTCCAGCCCGTAATCAACTTTCGTCTTCCCAACCTTGATCTTCTTTTCATATACCGTAATCACGGCTTCAAGAAGTTCATCCATCCCCTTGCTTTTATTGCCTACGGTCGGAATAATCGGCCTGCCTAAACTCTTGGACAAAATTTTGTAGTCAATCGCATACCCTTTTGCCTTAACCATATCGCTCATGTTCATGGCCAAAACAACCGGCGCGTCAAGCTCCGATAGCTGCGTAAAAAGGTACATATTCCTTTCGAGATTAGACGCATCAACCACATGCACGACTACATCGGGCTTCTCATCAACAATGAAATTGCGGGCGACCTTCTCATCTTCCGAACGTGCGGACAAACTGTACGTCCCGGGCAAATCCACAAAAACCACCTCATACCCCTTATAGTTAACTCGCCCTTCCTTCTTTTCAACAGTAACTCCGGGATAATTTCCGATATGCTGGCGGGAACCGGTTACATTATTAAACAAGGTGGATTTCCCCGAATTAGGGTTCCCCGCAAGCGCCACCAAAATCCTTTTATTTATTTCAGACATTGCTGTTCCTCCTTCACTAATATTTTTCTGGCCAGACCATGCCCCAAGGCCATCTTTGTTCCTTTAATATTAACCGTCAACGGGCCGATCCCTGAATTATTGATCACCTGAATCTCAACTCCGGGTAAGAATCCCATTTCTGCGAGCCGCATCTCGGCACAACGACCGCCGTCAATAGACACCAATACCGCACGCTTCCCCGCTTTAACGTTTGTCAACCGATTCATGCCTCCACCTCAACAAAAATTTGGCTGGCTTCATCTTTCCTTAAAGACAAGTTGTAACCCTTTATTTTTATCTCAATTGGATCACCCAGCGGCGCCAGCTTGACAACCTCAACAAGAACGCCCGGTATAATTCCCATATCCAAAAGCTTCCTCTTGAGATTGCCTTCTCCCAAAACCTTCTTAACTTTAGCCCTGTCTTTGGGCTTCAAAGCGCTTAAAAACTTTTCGTCATTGTAAGTAGACATCTTAATCTCCTTTTAGATTTAATGCCCCTCTCAGAACCGAACGAGCGGATTTCCCGCATTCGGCTCCCGAAAATACATCCTCATATCGAGGACAGAGCATACATTGAAT
>DSAV01000240.1 GCA_011046295.1 Deltaproteobacteria bacterium
CCCACGCAGCTTTCAGAACTGGAGTATAATCTGATTAAAACACACCCGTCATCAGGCCACGCGATCCTCAAAGACATTGAATTTCCCTGGCCGATCGCCCGTATTGTGCTGGAGCACCACGAACGCATTGACGGCTCCGGCTATCCCTGCGGCTTGAAGGGCGAGGGCATCCTGCTGGAATCACGCATTCTGGCCGTGGCGGATGTGGTGGAGGCCATTTCCTCCAACCGCCCCTATCGCGCCGCTTTCGGCATTGAGGCGGGCCTCAGCGAAATAGAAAAAAACAAAGGAATACTTTATGACGCGGAAGTTGTTGACGCCTGCCTGCGTCTCTTCCGTGAAAAACACTATACGCTGGCCGCGTAAAATCGTAAGCGAGATATTATTGCTCAAAATACGCTTCTGAGAAAATCCAGGACTTCCGCGTTAACTTTTTTCGCTTCTTTCCCGCGCAATATACCGTGGCGGTCGGCGTCTATCCGGACAAACATCTTCTTCTGCGTGCCGATTTTTTCATAAATTTCTTTACCGCTTGCGGGATTTACTACCGGGTCATTCGAGCCTTGTATAACCAGCGCCGGATCACTGATATTCTTCAGGCGGCTTTCAACAGCTCCCATCAGCTGTTCGAGCTGATATACCCCGTACACGGGATTACGGAAATAATTTATCTGCGGGTTTTCCGGATTGTTTTCCACAAACTCCATTTTCCCCCTTTGCGCCTTGAATTTCGTCAATACTTTATTCCAGGCGACTATTGCCGAAGCGAACCTGGACGAAATATTCTGAAGCTTAAGGGGCGCGTTGATTGATATCACCGCCTTGAACCTGCCGGGCTTATTGGCCGCCTGCAGCAGGGAAATTACTCCACCCGTGGAAAAGCCCACGATGGCAAATGACCTGATACAGTTTTTCATGATGATATAGGCGCGTCCCGCGGAATCGTACCATTTTTCCCATTTACAAGAAGCCAAATCTTCCGGCGCCGTGCCGTGCCCCCGCATGCGCGCGCCATAAACACTGTAGCCGTTCTTATAAAGATATTCGGCCAAAGGCCTTATCTCTTCCGGCGCGGCCATATATCCATGCACCAAAATCACACCCTTTTTTCCGAACAGGCGCTTGCGGAAAAAAGGCGCGCCGATTTTTTTCGGCTTGCTTTCATCTTTGATGTAATATTTCTCATAATCATCGGCAAAAAGCTTTTTTTCCAGCTTCATAAAATGATTTTTGATTTTCTGCCGGACATACAAGTCGGGCAATAGCATTAATTTGTTGAGCGATTTTGTCAGATTTTGCAGTGGTTCTATTTCGTTTCTGAGAACTTCGATAATATTGTCTTTCCTGATGGCATGAAAATCATACACCTTGCTGAATCGATCGGCGCACTTGCTGATGATACCTTTCTCAATCTTTATGAGGCCTTCGGCCTGCGAAAGCTCAATAAACCTGTCGTACTTTTTATGGTAATCATCGGTGAGCAGATAGAATTGCTTTTTATCCAAAGAAGTGTGGTAATTATTGAGCCCGCAGCTGCGTAAATAATCAATGGCCAGAAAAACACGGTTTTTGAAATCGTCTTCGCTTATGTTGTTTTTGGCGTATTTTGCCAGGATATAAGCAAATAAATGGTCGTGATTAACTGTTGTCATCGCGTATATCGCTTTCATGTATTCATACATGATTTTGATATAGAGTTTTTTGAACGGAGCGGCGTATTTTAATTCTCCGGGATGCAAATAAAGCTTCTCGTCGGAAAGCATCTTGTGGAGGCCGGCGCTGGCCTTGATGTATTTTTTCATCGGTATCGCCCGGCCGAAATTTATATCAATATCCACGCCTCCCGTCAGCATGGAGCCTTCTGTCTGCAGTTCCTCTTTAAAGCGTTCAGGGATATCATCGACAAACCTGTTCACGACCCTGCTGATAACATTATCCCTTGCGCGTATCGGATAATAGGTTATGTTCACCGGCACGATATACGTTTCCTGTTTCAGGATTTTTTCGACATCCCGCACGTCAAAACCAAAATGTTCCGCCAACTGCTTTATCGATTCTGTATCACCACGGTCGCGAAACAAGCGCAACTCTTCGCGCAGGAACTGCGAACGCAGGGCAATGCGCGCCGCTCCCGTGTGCGGCGGCCTTCGTGCGCCCGTGTTAAAGACCATGTACTTACCCTTCTCGATAAGTTTCTTATCCTTTATCATCTGGCCTTCCGGAAAAATAATAACAGGGTTATTGCCGGTAAGCAGTGAGTTGATTAAAATCGTGTCACGCTGGGGATCTGCCGTGGAAATCGCGCCCAGCCGGCTCATGAAATCGCCCATTTTGCCGCCGAAAAATCCTTTATCCGCCAGCGACAACGGGTATTTTTTTATGTGTTTTTTAACAATATACGGCATCAGGATAGTTTCCATGCGCGTGAAATGATTGACCACGTAGAGCACCGGCTGGCCGGGAACATCTTCCTTGCCGTGCACGCGGATATCCATGCCGGAGGCGCCGGTCAGTGCGTCGAGGAAAACCATGATAGCTTTAATCAGCCTGGTTGATATTTCCATGATTTTTCTCCATTTCAGTTCGAATCATTTATGCTTCTGAAGAAGTTTTCCGCCGCTTTTTTCAAAACATCCGGCCTGTTGGTAAAAATGCCGTTCACGCCCCACTCCATAAGCAGCCTCATCTGCTTTTCATCATCAATAGTATATATATTAACAGAAATATTATTTTTGCGCAGGTCATTGATCCACTCAAGGCTAAGCTCTTTTTTCTTGCAGTTGAAGCAATCCGCGCCGGTGAGATTGATTATTCGAGAAGGAAGCGTTTTGCCGTAATATTTTTCTTTGAACAAAACAGCCACCGCTGCGCTTTTGTCTATTGCTCTTAAATGCTTTATCGCGCGCGGGTCAAAACTCGAAAAGATAATATGCTCTTTCATGGAGCTTTGTTCGGCGATCTTCAGGCATTTCTCTTCGATGCCTCCGGCGGCCTTATCAGTAACAGCTTCGGTCTTGATTTCGATATTTACCGCGATTTTATCCCTGCAAAGCTCAAGCGACTCGCGAAGCGTGGGTATCTTCTCATTTTTAAACTTTTTGCCAAACCAGCATCCCGCGTCCAGTTTTTTCAGCTCGCTGACAGAATGATCGGATAGCCTGCCTTGGCCGTCGGTGCAGCGCGAAAGTTTTTCATCGTGAAAAACAACCACTTCGCCGCATTTGGCAAGCTGAACATCGAACTCAATCATATCCGCGCCAAGTTCAATCGCCGCTTCAAACGCGGCCATGGTATTTTCCGGATAATAGGCGGAAGCGCCGCGATGGGCGATATTGGTAAAATTTTCTTCGCCGCTATTTTCGTATTTAAACAGATGATACGGCCTGCGCATTTTTCCCTCATGGGTTTGGCGTCAATATTTGTTGGTCACTTTTATCACCACAGAGTATCAGCCGGCAACCGGCAATCCCTTTTGCCGCAGAAAATTCTTTACTTCCCCGATGCTCAGCATCCGAAAATGAAAAACCGAAGCGGCCAGCAAAATGCTCGCGCCACCATGGGCAACTGCTTCGTAAAAATCTTCCAGCTTTCCCGCTCCGCCTGAGGCCACCACGGGCACGGTCACAGCGGAAGAAATCGCCTTGGTAAATTCGATATCGTAGCCGGATTTCGTGCCATCGCCGTCCATGCTGGTAGGTAAAATCACGCCCGCGCCCAGTTCTTCGCATTGTTTCGCCCACTCCACCGCGTCTTTGGCTAAAGGCTTGGTGCCGCCGGAAACAACCAGCTCAAAACCGGAAGGCATTGCTTTGTTTCGCTTCGCGTCAATCGCCACGGTTATTTTGTCAGAGCCGAATTTTTTCGCGGCTTCCTTAATCAACACGGGGTTATTCACCGCCGCGCTGTTCATGGAAACTTTGGCCGCGCCCGCTTTCAGGACAAGCTCGATATCTTCCAGCGTTGCTATCCCTCCGCCCACTGTAAGGGGAATATCGATAACTGCGGCAACTTTTTTTACCCACTCCAGGCGCGTCTTTCTGTTTTCCAGCGTCGCCGCGATATCGAGCATGGCCAGCTCATCTGCGCCTTCTTGCTGATAAAAAGCGGCGTTTTTCACCGGATCACCCGCCTCTTTTAAATTCACAAAATTAACACCCTTGACCACGCGCCCGTCCTTCATATCCAGACACGGCATAATTCTAAGCGGTTCCATGCAAATCCCCCTTCGCTGCGAGAGCTTTGCAAAATGCCCGAATTGTCTTTGCGGTGAGCCAAAGCCCTGAGCAAAGCGAAGGGTCAGCGAAGCAATCTCAGATATCCCGTATTTTCAACGGGATTGCCGCGTAGCGCCGCTTCCGCGGCACTCCTCGCAACGACGACCGAGAAGCAATTATGCAAAGCCGTCACTATTTGAATATTCTTAGAGTTTTTTAAACCTATCTGCAAAATTTTACAACTTTAATTTTTAAAACTCTGGCCGGCAGAGAGTTTACTCCATCCGGCATATTAGTGCTTGAAACGAATTACAAATTAATCTAAGGAAGTGGACACAAATTCAGCCCGAGGAGCGCTCATTATGAAAATAAAAGAAATCAAAGCGAATAACATGAACACAAACAAATTTATCGAAGAAAAAGTCGAGGAAATCAGAAGCGTTGTCGGTGACGGTTTGGCAATTAACGCGCTTTCCGGCGGAGTGGACTCTTCCGTCGTCACGGCACTGGGGCACAAAGCGCTGGGAAGGAGATTAAAAACATATTTTATCGATAACGGTATTATGCGCGAGGGTGAACCGGCAAAAGTAAAAGCCGATTTCAGAAAATTGGGTATTCCTGTCGAGATTATTGACGCTAAACATGATTTTTTTGACGCGCTCCAAGGCATTACCGATCCGGAAGAAAAACGCGAAGCCATCACTCAGACTTTTTATAAAAAAATATTTGCCGATTTGGTTATTCAAAGCGGCGCGAAGTATCTTCTGCAAGGAACAATTCTCACTGATGTTGACGAAACAGTAGCGGGGATAAAAAGACAGCATAATGTTTTCGAACAGCTGGGCATCGACCCGCAAAAAGCTTTCGGCTATAAAATTCTGGAACCCCTGATTCAACTGCGCAAGGACGGGGTGCGCAAAGCCGGCCGCGGCCTGGGTCTTCCCGCCGCCATGTTCAACAGATTTCCTTTCCCGGGGCCCGCGCTGGCCGCGCGCGTTATCGGCGAAGTCACGCCGGAAAAAATCGCCATTGTCAGAAAGGCGACTGCTATCGTCGAAAAAAAACTGAAGGGCGTCAAAGCGTTCCAGTATCTGGCAATTTTGCATGACGACCGCGTTACCGGCATGCGCGCCAATAAACGGGTTTTCGGTAACCAGATTGAAATCCGCTGCTGGAACTCACTAGACGCCCGCAAAGCCTCGCCCACCAGATTATCTTTTACTTTGCTGGAAAAAATTGCTGCGAAAATTACTAAAGAGATACCGGAAGTCGTCAGTGTCACTTATAACATCGCCACCAAGCCGCCTTCCACAATTGAAGCGGTATAAGATTTTACCAGCTGCCGGAGGCGCCGCCTCCGCCGGAGCTTCCGCCACCGCCGGAAAAGCCGCCACCAGAGGAGCCGGAACTCCACGACCCGCCGGATGAACCGGAGCCAATCGTAAAACCGCCGATGGATGCTTTTCCCTTGGTGCGCAAATCTTTTTGCGCTTTTTTATACCAATCCGTTTTTTTCAGAAAAATCTTCGCCAGGGGATAACCAATCAGATAAATTATCAACAAATAAAAAGCGCCGGCGCTGCCCAAAATTATAAGGGGAAACATCGCCCAGAAAGGAATTAAAAAAAAGTAAAGAAACCAGCCGATACCGGGAGTAATAATACCTATAAAGGTAAACAGCCCGATGATGCCGAAAATGAAAGCTCCGATAAGAATCTTTTCGATGATGGAAAGCTCCGGCCCTTCTAGGTTTAACCCCGGTGATGCCTTCTTTCCAGCCGGCGCCACTGTAGCCGGAAGCGTGCCTCCTTCCAGAACGGAAACAACCGCCTTTACTCCCGCTTCAATGCCGGCGTTGTAATCTTCATTTTTGAAGTGCGGCGCCATACTATTGCGGATGATACTTCCCGCTCTGCCGTCGGTAAGCGCGCCCTCCAGGCCGTATCCGACTTCAATACGCATGCGCCGGTCGCCGGGGGCGACAACAATCAAAATTCCGTTGTCTTTGCCTTTTTGCCCCAATTTCCATGTATTGAAAACAGCCAGGGCGTATTCCTCGATTCCCTCTCCTTCCAGGGTGGGAACGGTAAGCACAGCAATCTGGTTTCCGGTTTTATCTTCGTGCGCTTTGAGTATGCCCGTAATCGCCTGGCGCTTATCAGCGGAAAGCACCTGCGCGTTGTCCGTCACGCGCCCGGTCAGATAAGGAACATTAACAGCGGCGCAAATCTGCGCCAGAAAAAGAAC
This sequence comes from Deltaproteobacteria bacterium, assembly GCA_011046295.1. Classification (GTDB taxonomy): domain Bacteria; phylum Desulfobacterota; class Syntrophia; order Syntrophales; family Smithellaceae; genus UBA4810. Next base: position 6,462 of record DSAV01000240.1, read on the forward strand.
GACAAGGAAAAGCGTCAGGGAAAATAATTTTTTCACGCGCCCTTCTCCTGGATGATTTCGTTGGAAAGCTCATTTTTGCGCGGCTTGCCGCGTCTCTTGAGGGCAAGCCTTTCCTCAAGCCCGGCCAGACCGACTTCCAGCGCGCGGGCAACCTGACCGGAAACAAGGGCGGGACGCATCTGGTCAATGATTTTGGTCATTGCTTGTAGATTGAGCTTCCTGTTATGCCCTTTATCCGGCAGCAGGATAATCTGATGTTCAAAGAGGCTCACCAGAAGTAAAATTCCCATTCTGCGGCGGGTGGCAAATAATTCGCGGGCAAGAAAAAGAGATTCTGCGTATTGACGCACCTCCGTTTCCGCGCGGTCAGCGGCAAGAAATACACGCGCGAAACCCGGCAGCCATAAGGTTGGCACAGCGGCAGCAATACCGGCTATCAGAACAATGGCAACGGATATGAGTACCGCGATCGGCGAACACCACGCAGACCACAAAAAATCCACAATAAAAACCAGCAAAGACGCAACGGAAACACCCAGGGCAAACGCTTTCCAGGGAATTTCCGCATACGAATCGCTGCGCTCGATTATGGCCAGAATAATCTGCGCGCCCGTGGCCTTTTCCGCCTCGGCTATGCGTTTCTCCAGTAAATTGCGTTCCTTGTTCGTTAATATTCGCTTCATATTTTATTGGAAAGAAGTATAAGCAGAACAAAAGGTTATGTCAAATAAATAAAAAGATGCCTGATCGCTTAAGAAACCTCATATAGGGAATTTAACTGCCAGTTTATCCTGCTTTACGAGGCGATTAAAATCATTTACAAGGCGTATTTTTAGACGGCCGGATAA
>DSAV01000269.1 GCA_011046295.1 Deltaproteobacteria bacterium
ATCATCTCATACTGACTCATCTTGAGCACCCTCTCTCCTCCTCCCCCTGCAGTAATCAATGGATCAAATACCACTGCAAAAGGAAGAAGCCCAGCTTCAGGATGGTCAATTTTGGGTTATCACAACTAAACACTAGCACTGATTTCGCCTTCTGCCCATTTATATTTACCGGCTGAGCTACAAATTTAACTACCTTTTGGCAATATTTGCCGCGTCGTCTGAAGAATTCAGTTCGGTGGCAATAAGCAGAAATTCATCTCCTCCGACACGGGCAATTGTATCGGTTTTACGAATACTTGAAAGTAAACGTTGAACTAATGTTTTAAGTAAAAAATCACCCGCGTCATGCCCCAAAGTATCGTTGACTTCTATAAATCCATCAAGATCAATAAACATCTATGAAAATCAATTAATTATTGCCATGGTTTGAATATTTTATATGAAGGTTATATCGCCGATCGCGCCCATATCATTTCCTATGATGACAATTATTCCCTCTACGCCTCTTATTTTAAGGCCGAAATCGAGCGCATTTTTAATATCATTTTTGTTTTTTACTTTATTTCCTATTGCGGACGCGGCGGCATCAGCCAGCGTCGCGGATTTGGAAATGACACAAACAGCATCTGCTTTTCCAAGGCTTATCGAATGACCTACGGTAAAGGATGATGTGCAAACTCCAAGAGGAGTATTTTCCGGTTTTATACTGAAATTAACCTTGTAGCTAAGTGGTGATTCTCCGGCAAAAACAGATATTATGAGCTTTTCCTTTGTTTTTAAAAAAATATCACCGCCGTTTTCTATAATTAAAGATTCCGTATAATCAAAGAGGTCCTGGCCGACAAATTGAGAAATTGCCCCGGCGACCGATGCCATCGGCCCTACCCCGCAGAAAGCGCTCTTTTCCAGCATATCGCGCACGATTGCCGGCGCCAGAGTATCCTGCGCCAGAGGTAGTAAGGATTTTAAAAATTGCGGATATTTTTTAATGTAATTTTCAAGATGTGAACGATGATGAATTAACGATTTTTTAGCTTCTTCGGAAAGGTTTACGTCACTACTGATAAAAAGGTCGCTCTGTCCGATGACGATATTGTATGATTCTAACTTCCCTTTGGAAATTAAGTTTCTATATGTTCTTTCTTCATATTTTATCTGTGGTGAAATAATCATGTGTTTAACCTATATTGTTATAAATATATTGTGGCTCCCTCCCCTAATATTCTGTCCGCTTCTTTTTTTAGATTCTCGTTAATATCAAGACGCAAATCATCACCCAAATACACAATTGTCTCGCTTTTTCCGTTAATAATGTGCATGTAGCCTGCGCAATTTCCGCGATATTTCTTGATTGTTTCATTGAGTGATTTTATCGCTTCCGAAGTTACTTTACAGGCGTCAATCATAAATCTGACCTGCTTATATGGATTTTCCAGCGCCTTGGAAAGTGAAATTGCCTCATGAGCGATTATTTTTACCGAGTCATCACCGACATCAACCGTTCCGTGAATGACGACAGGCTCGTCATCATGCAAAACTACGTATGATTTTCTGTAGGCGTCAGACCAGAAAATTATGTTTACGGATCCGTGTAAATCTTCCAGTGTTACATTGCACATGATATCTTTCCTTTTTGTAGGTCTTTCCGAAAGAGAGCTGACCACGCCCGCGATACTAACGGTATCTTTATCTTTCATGTTATTCAAATTTCCCGAATTGACATTGGCAACCAACCTGATACTGTCGGCGAAACGCAATAAGGGATGTCCGGAAATGTAAAAACCCAGGGTTTCTTTTTCCATAGCCAGCATTTCTTTTTGTTCCCACTCCGGGCCGTCAGGTATTTCGTGAAAAACAAATCCATTGCTTGCGGAATCCGGGTCGTTTTCCAATTGTTCAAAAATACTGGACTGAGTACTTTCTTTCTCCTTTTGCCTGCGTTGCGCTTCTTCAATGGCGCCTTCGTAATAATGCGCTAGTTGACGCCTTTTATAGCCCAGTGAATCGAATGCGCCGCATTTGATCAAGCTTTCCACTACTCTTTTATTAATTTTTCGCAAATCAACGTGGCTTAAGAAATCCATGAAAGAAGTGAATTTTCCATTTTTCCTTGCGCTGATTATTGAATCAATCGCCGCTTCTCCCACGTTTTTTACCGCCGCCAGACCAAAGCGGATGTTTTCTCCGGAAATACTGAAGTTTTTATGTGATTCATTAATATCGGGCGGTAATATACTAATTTCCATATTTTTGCAGGTCGTCATGTGCTTGATGATTTTATCACGGTTGTCCTTTTCACTGGTTAAAAGCGCCGCCATAAAAGCCACCGGATAATGAGCCTTAAGATAAGCTGTCTGGTAGGAGATCATCGCGTAAGCTGTACTGTGGGATTTATTAAAGCCGTATTCGGCGAATGTTTCCATCTGTTCCCATATTCTTCTGGCTTTATTTTCATTTATTTTTTGCTTTCTGGCTCCTTCCAGAAATTTGGGCTTTTCTTTTTCCATCTGTGCGGTTTTCTTTTTACTCATTACACTGCGCAGAGTATCGGCTTCGGCCATTGTGTAATTACCGATAGCGACAGCTATTTGCATGACCTGCTCCTGATAAAGGATGATTCCATATGTTTCTTTTAGGATTTCCTCGAGTTGAGGCAGCTCGTAAATAATTTGCGTTTTTCCCTGTTTCCTCGAGATAAATTCAGGAACCATTCTCATTGGCCCCGGGCGATAAAGAGCGATAAGGGCGATAACATCTTCGATGCGGTCAGGCTTCAGATTAACCATTATCTCTTTCATCCCGTCGCTTTCCAGTTGGAAAACCCCGTTAGTTTCACCCTTGATCAATAGTTCATATGTTTGTTTATCATCCAATGGTAAGTCATTGATATCCAAATGTATATTATTTGATTCTTTTATCAATTCAACTGCGTTCCTGATGACGGTCAATGTCTTAAGTCCGAGAAAATCAAATTTCGTCAAGCCTACGGTTTGTATGTCATTCATTGAATACTGAGAGACAATTTCATCCTTGGGAACGCAAAGAGGAACTCTTTCCACGAGAGGTATGTCAGATATAACCACGCCTGCGGCATGCGTGGAAGCATGGCGGTTCAAACCTTCTAAAATGAGGGAAAACGACAAAAGTTTTTCAATTCGCGGGTCTTTTTTCGCTTCCTGCTGCATGCGCGTTTCCGCTTTCATCGCCGCCTCCAGGGTGATGTTCAGAACGTTTGGAACCAACTTGGCTATTTTGTCTACCTCAGCATAAGGAATGTTTAAAGCTCTACCTACATCGCGAATAACAGCCTTAGCCTGCATTTTTCCAAAAGTGATAATCTGAGCAACTTTATCCTTGCCGTATTTATCCGTTACGTAACGGATAACTTCATCTCTGCCTTCCTGACAGAAATCAATATCGATGTCCGGCATACTAATCCGGTCAGGATTCAAAAACCTTTCAAAAAATAAACCATAACGCAGGGGATCGATATTAGTTATCTCAATCGCATAAGCAACAAGACTGCCCGCGGCGGATCCGCGGCCAGGTCCTACGGGAATATGATTCTGTTTCGCGAATTTAACAAAATCGGAAACAATCAAGAAGTATCCCGCAAATCCCATGGATTTAATCATTTCAAGTTCATCACGCAAACGCTTTTCATATTTATCACGGATTTTATCCTCATCATCTTTTTGATTTTTTAAAATCTGGGGCATAAGGTTATTCAGCCCTTCTTTAGCCTTTTGCTCTAAATGTTTATCCAAGTTATCATCAGAATCTTTGATTTCGAAATTAGGTAAATAAAACTTGTTTAGTTCCAGGGAAAGATTGCATCTTTCAGCTATACTTATAGTGTTGAATAAAGCTTCAGGAGTTGCGGCAAAAAGCTCAAGCATTTCTTCGTGAGAACGAAAATAAAATTGATCAGAACCTAAAGACATGCGGTCCTTATCTTCTATCGTTTTGCCTGTCTGGATGCAGAGCAAAACATCATGCGCCTGGGCGTGTTCACGGTTTAAATAATGGCAATCATTGGTCGCGATAAGAGGCAAGGATAGTTCTTTGCTTATTTCTATTAATCTTTTATTGGCCATTGTTTGATCGGAAAGGCCGTTTTCCATAATCTCAAGATAAAAATTATCTTCGCCGAAAATCCGCTGGTATTCCAGCGCTGCATTTTTAGCTTCTTCAATTTTTCCTTTTAGGATGAAATTATTAATTTCGCCATGCAGGCATGCGCTGGATCCGATAAGGCCTTCGCTATACTCTTTTAGCAGCTCCTTATCCACCCTTGGCCGGTAATAAAAACCTTCCAGGTAGCCGGCAGAGGTCAGTTTCATCAAGTTCTTATAGCCGTTCATGTTTTTAACAAGGACAATTAAATGATAAGCTGTTTCACCGGGAGAATAATTTTTTTCAAAACGGCTTTTCGGAGCGATATATAATTCCGCGCCGATAATCGGTTTGACACCATAAGCGTAGGCTTTCTGGTAAAAATCTATCGCTCCGAACATGTTACCATGGTCGGTTATGGCAATCGCAGGCATTTTGTATTCACGTGCTTTTTGCAGCAGATCATCCAGGCGAATCATTCCGTCCAGAAGGCTGTATTGCGTATGGACGTGCAAATGAACGAAATTGGCATGTTTCATGATTACTTTCTTAAATGTTTGTAATCCGGAGATTGTTTAATCCAGCCAGTAATTCGGAGCTTCTTTGGTAATAATCACGTCATGAACGTGGCTCTCCCTCAAACCCGCTGCGGAGATACGTATAAACCGAGATTTTTCCATTAATTCATAAATAGTTTTACAGCCCGCGTATCCCATACCAGCCCTTAATCCACCAATTAGTTGATGGATACTGGCGGACAGTGAGCCGCGGAAAGGGACCCTGCCTTCTATTCCTTCCGGCACAAGTTTTGAAGGAGCTTCTATGTCATCCTGATAATAACGATCACGGCTGCCCATTTTCATGGCTTCCAGAGAACCCATACCCCTGTAAACTTTATAGCTGCGACCCTGAAATAAGACCGTTTCACCGGGACTTTCTTCAGTTCCGGCAAATAATCCACCAATCATAACACTGTGCGCGCCACAGCCTATGGCTTTAACAATATCACCGGAATATTTTATACCGCCGTCGGCGATTACAGGAATACCATACCTGGAAGCAACTTTATAAGCATCCCTGATTGCGGACATTTGTGCTACGCCCGCCCCGGCAATAACGCGCGTAGTACAGATAGAGCCGGGTCCTACACCAACTTTAACAGCATCTACTCCGGCATCAATCATTGCTTTTGCGCCATCGGAAGTGGCAATATTTCCGGCAATTAATTCACATTTAGGAAAATTTGCTTTTGTGGATTTAATCGCATCGATTACCGCCGATGAATGTCCATGTGAAGTATCAATAACTACAACATCAACACCGGCCGCGAGCAAAGCATCAATCCTTGCCTCGCGGTCTATAATACCGACCGCGGCGCCGACTCTCAGCCTTCCTAAAGAATCCTTGCAGGCATTGGGATAACGGCGGATTTTTTCTATATCCTTGATTGTTATCAATCCTTTTAAGTTGTATTCATCGTCTACTACCAATAATTTTTCAATTCTGTGTTTATGAAGAAGCTTCTTGGATTCTTCCAGCGAAATATTCTGTGATACGGTAACAAGATTCTTTTTAGTCATGACATTGGATACGGGTTGATCTATATTTTCTTCAAAGCGCAAGTCACGGTTGGTAAGGATTCCCATTAACTTCCCTTTTTTAACCACAGGAACTCCGGAAATGGAATATTCGCTCATCAAGTCCAGCGCGGCGCTTACTTTTTGGTCCGGATCAATGGTAATCGGATCGACAATCATGCCGCTTTCTGATTTTTTAACCTTATCAACTTCTGTTGACTGATGTTCAATGCTCATATTGCGGTGAATAATGCCGATGCCGCCCTCTTGCGCCATGCAGATTGCGGTACGTGACTCGGTGACCGTATCCATCGCTGCGGAAACAATCGGAATGCGTAAAATGATATTTTTTGTCAATAAAGTAGAAACGTCAACATCTTTCGGCAAAATATCTGAAAAAGACGGCACGAGAAGAAGGTCGTCAAAAGTCAAGGATTCTTTTACATGGTCATCAAGCATTCTGTCCTCCGTAAAAAAAATAAAAAGTTAATATTTCTTCTTAACAGGATATTTTTCGCCGTTCATCATGATGAAATATTCTTTTTCATTAAATGATTGTTCAATAAATTCCGCAAGCTGATAATAACTTCTGCGGGAAAATCTGGCCTTGAATTTCCCTTTTTTTATGCGACAATAAGGAACATTGTTTTCGCCTATTCGCAGAGATTTCAGGTCAAGTATTTCCATTGTGTCATCGGTTAAAAAAATGTAAAGGCATTCTAGCCGGCCGTCCGGATGTTTCCCTTTATACACGGCATTGACGACGAAAACAGTATCTTCCACATCAAGATAACAGCGTTCATCCCCCAGCTCAATTAAATATTTCCCCTTTTCGTCAATCTTAATATTTTCGAAAAAAATGCATAAAAATTCCTTGCGGAACATATGGGCGCCGCGATAATACCAGATTCCTTCTTTATCTATTTTTATTTCGCTTTGCACCATCTTATTATCTACTATCCAGCAAAATGGTTACCGGGCCGTTATTAACAAGCTCAATCTGCATCATTTCTTGAAATTTACCGCAAACGGCTTTTTTAATTTTTTGACCTGCCTTAATGACGAAATAATTATACAATTCTTCGGCCTTTTTTGGTTCTTCGGCCTCGACAAACGACGGCCGCCTCCCCTTTCGGCAATCAGCTAAAAGTGTAAATTGAGAAACAACAAGCATTTCTCCGTTAATATCAATAAGCGAAAAGTTCATTTTCCCGGCGCCATCTTCAAAAATTCGCATATTGATGACCTTATCTAAAATATACTCAGCGTCGGCATTGGTATCATTCTTTTCTACACCTAAAAAGACCAAAATACCCGTATTTATGGAAGATATTTCCCTTTGATTAACTTTAACACCGGCACTGGAGACACGTTGAATGACAGCTCTCATGAATAGTCCCGCTAAATTTTCTTATGCTACCAACAAATTGTTTGACGTTCAAGTCATTTCTCTAATTCGAATTGCCTCAAATAAAATGTTACCGAAGGGGTTGATAAAAGAGGTTCGTTGCCTCAAAAACCGATGTTACCGAGAAGAGAATCGGAAACGGAGGTTTTTATATGAGTCCCCAGGCTAA